>JAZTWS010000084.1:0-5823 GCA_045636005.1 Eubacteriales bacterium
ATTCCCACCGACAACGCCGCGCTTGACGCGCTTCTTTCGCCATAATGCATAGGAAAACGGCTCTCTCCGATCGGAGTGAGCCGTTGTTTTTTTATTACTCGGTCACAGTTGTGAGCGTAGGATAGCCATTGGCGTCCAGCACACCCTCATACAGAAGGATGCCGCCTTTACCGTATTGCACTTTACCATCTCTTGTGGTAACGAACGTACGAATTTCGATCTTGGTCGATTCGGAATCAATGGCAAGTCCCGTCACCGTGACAAGTCCGCCGTACTCGTAACCAAACGTATCTTGCATCGAATAGGAGGAGCCACCGCCGTTGATCGAGCGGTATACCTTTTTCGCCGTACCTGATACCGTCTTACTACCGTCCGCGGTAGTAATTACCACCTCATAACCATAATTCTTGTAGTCCAAAGAATTCAGGCCCGAAATCGCACGAAGCGAGAAGGTACCGTTCTCACCCTTGGTCACCTGATAGGAGATGAACGAAGCTTCCACTACGAATGCGGAAAGCGAATCCAGCTTTGCCTTGTGAGCGGCAAGCTGCGTCTGTGCCGCGCTCGGAAGCGTAGCAAACTCCGCCACCGCCGCTTGGATGGTCGCACGGTTGGCGGCGGCCTCCTCACTCTTCAGCTCCCAAAGCGCTTCGTACTTTTCCTCAAAAGCCTCGGCCTCGTAGTAGGAGAGAATCAAGCCGTTTTTCGCATTGGAAACGGTGCAGGTCATATCGCCGTAGATGTGAACCACCGTATTCACCACACCACCGCTATAATTTACAAAACAGTTGTTGAGTAGCTTGGTTGTGCGGCTTTCCATGTAAATATCGGTGATCTTATTCTTACTGCTGTTTCTTACCACAACAAGATTGCCGGGCACCTCGGTGATGCTTTCATCAAAGATGATGACCGCCGCGTCATAGTCGGGAGATATATTCCAAGGAAGATTTGCGTAATTGTCGCCAAAGATCTTCGGTATTACGCCGTTTCCGGTCGGGTCGCTGACGGTGTAGGTGTAGGTCACGCCATCCCCCGTCGGCACCTTGGTGTAAACGATACTGTAGCCCTCCATGACCGTGTGCTGAATATAAGCGCTCAGCGCATCCAAGGTCTCCTTGCGGTCAGCAAGCAGATCCTTCACAGTGGCGGTAAAACCGTTATACTCGGCAAGCGCGGCCGTGATCTTCTCTCCATAAGCCGCCACCTTGTCGGGCGTCAGCCGCCAAAGCTCGGCATACTTTGCCTCAAACTCCTCAACCTCAAGATAGGACACGTCCACCGCGTTATTGATATTGCCGACCGTATAGGAAACGTTACTGTAAATGTGAAGCACCAGGGGCTTGTTGATGCCACTGTAGTCCACAACCGCATTGGTATTCAGCACGGTCGCACTGCTCTTCACGTAAACGTCGGTGATCTTGCTTCCGCCGCGCAACACCACGGTATTTCCGGTCACCGAGGTGATGCTTTCGTCAAAGATCACAACGGCGGCATCGTAGGTCGCGCTGGCATTCCAAGGAAGATTGTAGCAATCGTCGCCAAAGGCCTTCGGAATGGCTCCGTTGCCCGTGGTCTCGCTGATCGTGTAGATATACATACCGCCACTTGTGGGCACTTTACTGTAAACGATGCTGTAGCCTTCCTTGACGTAATACTTGTCGGGAATGGGATCGGTGGTCGAGGACTTGAGGATCACGGTCACCGTATCCGCCGCACCGAGCGAAAGAAGCTCGTCGGCAAAGAGCTCGATGACGTTGCCCTTGGCGTTGGCATCGTCCAGACGCTTCTGCATAAGTCTTGCAAAGGCATTATAGGTAAAGCCTGCGGCGGGGGTGTAATCGGCAAGGCCGTAGACCTCCACCGTCTCGGTGTCGATCGCACCGAGCGTGAGATAGATCTTCTTGCCCGCGGCGAGATCCTTTACGTTGAAGGTGAGAACGCCCATCGTCGTTGCATCCACGGTGGGAGCAATATCCAAACCAAAGCTCTTGTCGGGCTCTGCGGTCGAAATATTGGTCGAAGCTACGGGCTCGGCCGTGCAGCTTTCGGTGGTTGTGAAGGTAGCCACCGTCGCCTCGGCACAACCTGCGCCGTAAAGCGTCTTGGCGTCCGAGGTGACCTTGACCGCATAGGTCGCGGTCGGGGCAAACACGTCGGTGCGGAAGGTGAAGGTGCGGTTGGTATCGTCCGTTGCGATCCAGGTGCCCGTAGCCGTCTTGCCCGAGGTCGTGTTGGTGACGATGACACCTGCCGTAAGGCTCTCGGCGTCCATCGCCTTATCGAAGGTAAGAACAACGCTCTCAAAGAGTGCCACATTCTCAGCGCCGTTTGCCGGCGTGGTGGCGGTCACCGCCGGAGCGATGCGGTTGACCCAAGCGGCATCGGTCTCAAGCTCGCCTGCGGCGAAGGAAACCGACGACGGATTGGTGGTTACAAGCGCGGGACGAAGATTCGTGCCCGATTCCCCCGACACCAGCATCAGACGCGGCGTGCACTCCTCGGAGCGCATATTGTCGACCCACGCGTTGACCACGTGGTCACTTCTCAAAAATTCAACGTACAAAAGACCCGCCTGGTTGGTCACCATCTCCTCGGTAACCGTAACGTAGAAGGAGACCTGTTGCCATACGCCTGCATCCAGATCGAAATCAAAGGACTTCGGCAGACAGTTCGAGGACCCGTATTTGCCCGCATTGGTACTGCGGAAATTGCAGGAAATGAAGCCATCGATCTCAGGCTTGATGCTAAAGGAGATGCGGAAGTTCTTGCCGATGTCGTCGGCGGTCAGCGCGCGGTCACCAAGAAGATTGAAGAAGCGGATACGCGCAAGGTTTCCGTAAACGTCAAGCGTCATCGAGCCGTCCTGCTCGTCCAGACGAAGTGCGCGGGGATCCAAACCGCCACTGATGAGGAAATAGTCCGAATAGATGCGGTTGTCAGTCTCGGCCGAGCCACTGACGAAATTACCGTTCGCGTCGATCACGGTGACGGTGTTGCCCGTGGAGTCGGTACCCGTAACCGCCGTGCCGATGCTGTAAGAATCAAAGTTTTCTTGGAAGATATAGGGATTTTCGATTGCCGCGCTGTCCGAAACGATGGCCAGCGTCACGTAATCGCCAAGCCCCGACACCTCGGAGAGCCCCGAGAGGTCAAGCGAAAGCTGCTTTTTGTCAAGCTCTGCAAAGCTGCCGAGAAGCGCCTTGCCCGCCCAAGCGGACGAAGCGGTCAGTTTATTGTAGGTGAGCGTATCCTCGTCCACCTTGTAATTGGCGAGCGCATAGACCTTGATGCTTGCGCCAACGTCGGCCATACCGCGCACCGAAAGGACGATATTGGTTGCCGTCGCCACGCTTGCCGCAGGATAGGAAAGAAGTGCGATGCTTCCGCCCTCTACGGGAAGCTCGGTCGCGTCGCCAAAGACGGCGTCGGGCGCCAGCGAGGAAACGTAGGTGTCGGCCACCGCATAGAGCGCGTAGCTTCCCTCGGTGGTAAAGCTTACCGATTTCGTTTCGGCCAACGGCGTGCCGTTCTGCGAAACAATGCCGCTTGTGGCGGTGATGGTATAGTTCTTGCCCGCCTCAAGGCCGTCGGTCACAAAGGTATACATCGCACCGTTCTGCGAGGACACCCATTCGCCGTCGACGCGCTTGCCGCTTGCATCCTTTACGGTCATGCCAAAGTTCACGCTGTCGGGGTCAACCGCCTCCACAAAGCGCACCTGAATCTTCTGCGTGCGCGCGTAGGAGTCCATCGGCTGGCCGTACGGTGTGTAGGGGCCCAAGGCCCACTCGCCCGAAACCGGAATGTCGGTCGAGCCGTCGGTGGGGGTGATCCACAGCACCTCGGGCGCGCGGTTTTCGTCGGGCTTGAGATAAACGTCAAAGAAGCTGAGCATCGCCAAGAAGCGATCGTAGCCGTATTCGTCGTCATATCCCACGGGATAGGTGTGTCCCTGATCCAACATCGGGATCACAAGATAGGGGCTGTCGTTGGTCAACTCGTAGGAGCTTTCCAGCGGCTCAAGATTCATATAGCACCCAAATTCGTCGCGAAGACCCTCGGAGGTCATCATCGGCACCTTTTCGTAGTAGCCCTGCGCGCCGTTGCCAAAGAGGGTGGTCGTGCCGCCGCCCGCCGCCGCGTAGGTGCAGGCCACCTCACTGCTGATCTCGGCGGTGCCATCGTAATATATGAAGGGCTGATCGATGGCCATCAAGCGGTCAGACGGCTTCTTGTCGGCGCTTGCCACGCCGTCGGCGAAAATATCACCTACCGTAACCTTCGCATCGTATCCCGAGACCGAATTGATCACGCTTTTGTTGTTCTTCACGGACAGGGTCGCCGCACCGATGGTCGCCTTGGAAATACCCGCCACACCGATGTATTCCTCGCTGTAGCCGAAAACGTCGGCATAATAGCGCGCACAACGAACGGCCGCGCGAGCGTTGTTGTTCAGATCCTGCTGAATGCCGTAGTTTCCGCCCGTTGCGGCAAGCGGATATTGGAAATCGCTGATAAAGGGATAGAAGGAATGGTCATACTGAATGGCCGCGTAGCCATTGAGAGCAAAGCCCATATACGAGCCGCGCGAGTAGTCGGTCTCAACCGCCAGCTCCTTCACAGGCCCCGAGCCCTCCTGCATATAGAGGGGCGAAACGTAGCCGTCCTTCGGCTGCGAGGGATACAGCACGTTCATCGTGCACTTGTAGTCCACGGGAGTTACACCGTCGATCTGCTTGAGGCGCGCGATCATATCCTCCACCGAGGAGAATTTACCGATGCCCACCACGTCATACGAAGAGCCGGCAACATTCGTGTTCCAAGCCTCCATATATTTTTCCATAACGCCATTGATCGACCAAATCGAGGGGTCATAGAACCAAATATCTCTTGCCAAACGGTAACCCTCGGGCAGGAAATAGATGTAGTTTTCGCTGACCGAAATGAGCTCGTCATCGTCATTTTTGAGGTTGCTCACGTAATTGTTTGCCTTCGAGGAATCAAAGAGAGCGCGCGCCGAAACCAGCGCCATCTCGATGTAGGGCGTGGTCGCGTCGGCGTGATTTTTGAAGTCAAGAACAATAACGATATATCCCTCGGCAATATAGTCCGCAAGGATCGAAGCGTCGTTCTCCATGCCGATTCGCTCGCCGCAGGAATGGTTGATGAGGTAGAAAAGAACGCTCTTTTTTGCATAATGCACCGTGGTCTCGCCCTTTTCGTTCTCGCCGTAGCCCGCATTGAACGAAGCGTCGCCGCCGTTGCTAGCCGTCAGCTCACGCGGAGACTTGCCGATCACAGTCTTGCCCGTGGCACTGTCCACGTAGGTCACGCTGTCGATCTCGGAAAGGCCGTGCTTGACAACGACCGTCGTGCCGTCGATACTTTTGTCGTAATACATCGCCCAGTCCACCGTGAGATCGGGATAGCGACTGTCTACGACCGTCGAGGTCTTGGTCGACGAGGTTGCCACCTTCGTGCCATAGTCCGACGCAAGCACTTCGCCCTTCTTGCTCTTGGCAAGATAGCTCGCAAGAGCATCGTACACCAATACGCCGTTTGCATCCTCACTCATCGCACCGCGACAGTCCACGGGCTCCGAGTTATCCGTCTCTGCGGCCAATACCGAAAGCGGCAAGGTGCCAAGCAGCATCATAACTACCAACAACAAGGAGAGAATCGATAAAAACCTTTTGTTTTTCATACTCAATTCCTTTCTTTTTATGACTTGTTCCCATTTCGTGTTTTTTGCCTATACTTTATTTACATTCTATAATATATCTTGTTTTTTGTCAATATATAATATGACAAATAACCAACAAA
>JAZTWS010000085.1:0-3369 GCA_045636005.1 Eubacteriales bacterium
CCTACACGTTCTCCCCCGACAAATCAAAATTTGAAGCTTTATAAAAACCCATTGACATTTAGGGGAAAATATTGTACAATGAGGATGTAGAAAATAAATCCAAGGGGGAAAGAAACATGGATGAAAATATGATAGCTGACGAATACTATACACTGACCGACGAGGACGGCAACGAGCTGAAGTTTGAGCTGATTGCCAAGGCGGAGCTCAAGGGAACGCAGTATTTTGCGTTCGTGCCTGCCGAGGAGGACGACGGCGAGGAGGGTGTTCTTGAGTACACCATTCTCAAGTCGGTGATCGAGGACGGCGAGGAGATGCTTGTGTCGGTGGACGACGACGATGAGTTTGACGACGTGGCCGACTACTTTGACGATCTCTTTTCCGAGGAGATCGACTACGACGCCGAAGAAAAGTAATTTTCATCCTGCTTAGTGCGTGATGACCGGGTAAATGGACCTACAGTTGAATTAAAGGAGTCCGGACAGTTCCGTGGTGGTTTGCAGACCTCCCCTTTGCAAAGCGATTGACTTGTCTCGCTTGCACAAGGGACGTTGGGAGCAGTAAAGCCAAGGACAGGACACCGCCTTGCACGGCAGGGTTTCTATCTTCCCGATCACACGGCTCGGTGGGAGTCTCAAAAAAAGCAACCGAACGGAAATTCCGTTCGGTTGCTTTTTTTGATGTTTGCACATTCAAATTTTGATTTTACGAGTTCGCTTCGCGACCTCGGTTAACAAATTGGTTTTGCGGCTAAACACCGCAAATTTGCTTCGCAAACCCCAATTTGTTACGGGTGCAAGCGTCGCCGTGAAGTCACCGATAAATTACAATTTATCCGCTAAAATCCACCAAGAAGGTTTTTCTTGATGGATTTTTTAAAATTCTTGACATTTTTGTTTTTTCTGTGGTATAATAAATATGCTCAACAAACTGAATAAAACCTTTAGAAAACTCTCGGTATAGGATAACTATACTCTTTTTCTGTACGACCTTTAGCCTACATAAATTTGGCAAAAGCGCAAATCTCTGTGTGGGTTAGAGTCGGAGTTTTCCGTTCGATTCAGTTTGTTGAGCGACAAATCGGAGTTTGCGTTTTTCGGTGCGGCGACTTCGGTTGTCGCACTTTTTTATTTTGGAGACGGATATGGTGATCGCATTTTGCGGACATTCGGACTAATCGGGAGAAGCAAGAGGATGAACAAAAAATATGTTCCATCTTGGAAGAAAAGGTGGGCAATACGCCTGCGGAGTTATATTTCGGCGGATACGGTGCTTTTGACTCGTTTGCCCTCAAATGCGGAAAGAATTTTCAAAAAACACACCCCAACATAAAGCTTGTTTTTATCACGCCGTATATAAATAAGAGTGCGCCGTCCGATCTGTATGACGAGACGCTCTATCCCGAATTGGAAAACACGCCGCCAAAGTTTGCCATTTCTCACCGCAACCAATGGATGATGGAACGAGCCGATTTTGTAGTGGCGGATATTGCACACGCCTTCGGCGGCGCATTTCAAGCCTACAAACACGCAAAGAGAAAGAAAAAGCCTGTCTTTAATCTGACAGGTCAAGATTTTTAAAACGATTTTCGCAAAACGTTACGGGTGTAGCATTTCCTTTTTTCCAAAAAGGTTTTTGGGGGTCAAGGGGGACTTTTTTCAAAAAGTCCCCCTTGCGTTCTCTTTTGCGCTCTCTTATATTCTCTCAGCAATCGCGTCCATGAAGGCGGCGCTGTTGACCGCGGTGACGGGGGTGCCGTCCTCCACAAGCCCCACGAGGTCCTTGGTCATGATGCCGTCGTTTAAGGTCTTAAGGCAAGCGGCCTCAAGTCTGTCGGCAAAGGCCACAAGGTCGGGAAGCTCGTCAAGCTCGCCGCGCTTGCGAAGCGCGCCCGTCCAGGCGAAGATGGTCGCCATGGGGTTGGTAGAGGTCTCCTCGCCCTTTAAGTAGCGGTAGTAGTGGCGCGTAACCGTGCCGTGTGCCGCCTCGTACTCAAACTTTCCGTCGGGCGAGACCAGCACCGAGGTCATCATGGCAAGCGAGCCGAAGGCGGTGGAGACCATGTCGCTCATCACGTCGCCGTCATAGTTCTTGCACGCCCAGATGAAGCCGCCCTCGCTGCGAATGACGCGCGCTACGGCGTCATCGATGAGGGTGTAGAAGTAGGTGATGCCAAGCTTTTCAAACTCTGCCTTGTACTCCTTCTCGTAGATGTCCTCGAAAATGAGCTTGAAGGTCTGGTCGTACTGCTTGGAAATGGTATCCTTGGTGGAGAACCAGAGATCCTGCTTGGTGTCGATTGCAAACTTGAAGCAGGAGTGAGCAAAGCTTACGATAGAGCTGTCCTTGTTGTACTGTCCCTGAAGCACGCCCGCGCACTCGAAATCGTAAATAGTCTCGCGCATCACGGTGCCGTCCTTGGCCGTAAAGAGAAGCTCGGCCTTGCCCTCGGCGGGGATGCGGTACTCGGTGGCCTTGTAGACGTCGCCGTAGGCGTGACGCGCAATGGTGATGGGCTTTTTCCAGCTTCGCACCTGCGGCTTTACCGAGTCGATGAGAATGGGCGCGCGGAATACCGTGCCGTCCAAGATCGCACGGATCGTGCCGTTGGGGCTCTTCCACATCTCCGAAAGATTATACTCCTCTACACGCTGACGGTTGGGCGTGATGGTCGCGCACTTCACCGCAACGCCGTACTTCTTGTTCGCGTTCGCCGCGTCGATCGTCACCTGATCCTTCGTGCGCTCGCGCTCGGGAAGACCAAGATCGTAGTATTCGGTCTTCAGGTCAACGTAAGGCAGGATCAGCTTATCCTTGATCATCTGCCAAAGAATTCTTGTCATCTCGTCGCCGTCCATCTCAACAAGCGGCGTTTTCATCTGTATTTTTGCCATGATTATATTTCCTTTCTTGTTTTCTTTTGTTGTGGCGTGAAAATCACCGCAAAATCAAGGGTGTTTTAAATTTTTATGTGATAGGGTATATAAGTTGTCATTATAACTCTTCGTCTTCAAAATCATCGGAAATCTCGATGTTTTCTTGTAAAGTCTCATCATCCTTAATTTCCTTACCCATACGATAGCGCCATAGTGGGCATTGTTCTGCAGGGCACTTGCGCACCTCAGCCATATTACCACAGCAACAGTCGATACACTTTAGGCGAATTGCTTTTGAGCGGCTTACTCGTTCCATTGAATCACTCCTTACTTATTGTACCAAGCCACATAAATAGTACCAGTGGCCTTTGCGTTTTCTAGATACTTAACGTTACATCTAACATAGCCAAGTTCATCTCCACTGGCATCAAGTAGATCACCACAGCCATCATAATCATTGTAGAAACCGCCACGCACTTCTTCAATAAAATCA
>JAZTWS010000086.1:0-5016 GCA_045636005.1 Eubacteriales bacterium
CGTTAGCGGTGGAAGGAGCCTGCGCGACTTCATTGTGCTTGCAGACTTTATAGTTGCGCGGGCTCCCTCAGTCGCCTACTCGGCGCCAGCTCCCTCCCGGAGGGAGCCTTTCATACTCAATTTCTTACCCAAGCGTAACTGTTCAAACACACCGATAAATTAAAAATTGAAAATATCAACTATATTACCATGATATACTTAAAAAAGAAAGGATATTATGCAAAGTACCGAATTTTTGCCGATTTGTAAAGCCGATATGGAGACACGCGGTTGGGACCGTCCCGACTTCGTGTACGTAACGGGTGACGCCTACGTGGACCACCCGTCCTTCGGCGTTTCCATTATTTCTCGCGTGTTGGAGGCCAAGGGCTTCCGCGTGGCCATTCTTTCCCAGCCCGACTACAAGAGTGCCGACGCCTTCCGCGAATTCGGCCGTCCGCGTCTGGGATTTCTCGTCACCGCGGGCAACATCGACTCGATGGTCGCGCACTACACCGTTTCGGGCAAAAAGCGCAGCTTCGATTATTATTCGGCAGGCGGTAAGATGGGCAAGCGCCCCGATCGCGCCACCATCGTCTACTGCAACCGCATTCGTGAAGCGTACGGCGACGTGCCGATAATTCTCGGCGGTCTTGAGGCCTCTCTGCGCCGCTTTGCACACTACGATTATTGGAGCAATAAAATTCCCCGCTCGATCCTCGTGGATTCGCGCGCCGATCTCCTCACCTACGGCATGGGCGAAAACATTCTCATTCGCATTGCCACGCTTCTTGACAAGGGCGTTCCCGTCAAAAAGATCCGCGACGTACGCGGCACGGTCTATCTCGCACCGAAGGACGAGCCCTTGCATTTCGAGGTGGCCGCCGCCTTTGACTATAACGAACTGAAGACCGACAAGCGCAAATACGCCGAGGCCTTCGGCGTACAGTATAAAAATCAGGACGCCATAAGCGGCCGGGCGATCGTGGAATATTACGACGAAAAAATGCTCGTGCAAAACCCACCCATGCCGCCGCTTGAGCGCGAGGAGCTGGACTGGGTCTATTCTCTCCCCTACGCGCGTGACTATCATCCCGTCTATAAGGCCGAGGGCGGTGTCCCCGCAATCGAGGAGGTCAAATTCTCGATCACGCAAAACCGCGGCTGCTTCGGCGGCTGTAATTTCTGCGCGCTGGCCTTTCACCAAGGGCGCACGGTGCGCTCGCGCAGTAAGGAGAGCATTCTCCGTGAGGGCAAGCTTATAAGCGAGCTTCCCGACTTCAAGGGCTACATCCACGACGTCGGCGGCCCCACCGCCAATTTCCGTGAGCCCGCGTGCGAAAAGCAGCTGAAGGACGGCGTTTGCACCGAGCGCAAATGCTTGGCGCCAAAGCCCTGCAAAAATCTTTGCGTATCGCATAAGGAATATATCGAGATCCTTGAGGCACTCGAAGCACTCCCCAAGGTCAAAAAGGTCTTTATCCGTTCGGGCATTCGCTTTGACTATCTTCTTTTGGACAAGAACGAAGACTTTTTCAAAAAGCTGGTGCGCGACCACGTCAGCGGTCAGCTCAAGGTTGCTCCCGAGCATTGCGCCCCCACCGTGCTTGATTGCATGGGCAAGCCGCACTTTGAGGTCTACGAGCAGTTTAAAAAGCGTTATTTCGAGCTGACCAAAAGCTTCGGCAAGGAGCAATATCTCGTTCCCTACCTCATGTCCAGCCACCCCGGCTCCGACCTCGGTGCCGCCATTCGCTTGGCGCAAACGCTCAAGCGCGATCATTACGCGCCCGAGCAGGTGCAGGACTTCTATCCCACACCGGGTACTGCCTCCACCGTTATGTACTACACAGGTATCAACCCCTTAAACATGAAGCCCGTACATGTCACCACCGACTATCACGAAAAGCAGCTTCAGCGCGCGCTTTTGCAGTATAACCGCCCCCAGAATGCCGACCTTGTGCGCGAAGCACTGAAAAAGGCAGGCCGCGAAGACCTCATCGGCACCGCCCCCGATTGCCTCGTTCCGCCCGAAAGAAAAAAATCGGTGCCACAACAAAAAAGAAATAGCTTCAATCCAAAGCCAAACTTTTCCAAAGGTACCAAAAAGCCTGCGACACGAAAAAAAGCAACACAACAAAAAAAGAAAAAAGGTTAAGTCAAAGGTTTCGTACTCTTAAGGACAGTTTTTGAACTTAAAAAGAATATCTTATTTACCGAGAAAAATGACAGAGAACGCTTTACATTCTCTGTCATTTTTTGATTATTTTATAGTATTATCTTTACTTGCAGCAATATTTTCTTCTTTGACTTTAACATCAAATTCGGGGAAGCAAAGCAAAAAGTAATCACATTCGTCGCAGCAACACTCAAAACCTTGCTCTCCGTTGCCAAGACAAACCGTAGGTTCTCCGGGTTTAAGTGCTACGCCGGTAATATCTATTACCCTTTTTTGAATATTCTTGCCCATATATCCCCCATCAGCATAAAAAAAGGTGCGCAACCGAAGCTACGCACCGAAAACCGCAAACTCCGATTGCTGCTACACAAACTAAATTAGAATTAGGGCATTCACCATAACCATTTAGTAGAGCTTGCGATTTTACCAAGTTCAAAAATAGTTATGGCGAAAAAGGGGACAAATATCCCTATAAAGACAAAAACACCGCTAATTCTAATTATTCAGTTTGTGTAGCATATTTATTATATCACATACTTTGAGAAAAATCAAGCAACTTTAAGGAAAACTTTAAACTTAAAATGTACCTTCCGAGAGAGCAAGAATTATATCGTCATTTTTCCCTGCTCGCAAGCACTGCATTTGTGTACACAAATAAAAAATACGGTATACCTCTTTTGAGATATACCGTATTCTTGCAAAACTGTTCTTTAGAGTGATGCTCTAAAGAACTTAACCTTTTTTCGGGGGCTTTTTGAAAAAAGCCCCCGAAGCGTTTCTTCAGTTCTCGTCATCCAGCTTAAGCACCGCCATAAAGGCCTCAGGCGTAACCTGCACGGAGCCGAGCTGTCGCATCTTCTTTTTACCTTCCTTCTGCTTCTCAAGCAGCTTCTTCTTACGGGTAATGTCACCGCCGTAGCACTTGGCAAGCACGTCCTTGCGCATCGCCTTTACGGTCTCACGCGCAATGACCTTGGTGCCGATAGCCGCCTGCACGGGAATCTCAAAAAGCTGTCGCGGAATATTTTCCTTAAGCTTTTCGGCAATGCGTCGCGCACGTCCGTAGGCCTTTTCCTCGTGTACGATAAAGGAGAGCGCGTCCACCTGCTCGCCGTTGAGCAGGAAATCGAGCTTCACGAGCTTGCTGGGCTCGTAGCCCTTGACCTCATAGTCAAGCGACGCATAGCCGCGCGAGCGGCTCTTTAAGGCATCGAAAAAGTCGTAAATGATCTCGTTAAGCGGTAGATCGTAATGAAGCTCCACGCGCTCGGTATCAATATATTTCATATCCTTAAACGTGCCGCGTCTGTCCTGACAAAGATCCATAAGTCCGCCAACAAACTCGGTAGGCGTGATGATGCTTGCCGCCACGATGGGCTCGTACGCCGTCTCAATACTGTCGGCCGCGGGATAGTTGGACGGGTTGTCGATGCGGATCACCTCGCCGTCACGCTTGGTGATCTCATAAATTACGCTTGGCGCGGTGGTGATGAGGTCAAGATTAAACTCTCTCTCCAATCTCTCCTCAATGATCTCCATGTGCAAGAGGCCAAGGAAGCCGCAACGGAAGCCAAAGCCGAGCGCGATTGAGGTCTCAGGCTCAAAGAGAAGCGCCGCGTCGTTGAGACGAAGCTTCTCAAGCGCATCGCGCAGGTCGCCGTAGCGCGCGCCGTCGGCCGGATAAATACCCGCGTAAACCATGGGCTGAACCGCCTTGAAGCCGGGAAGCATCTCGGATGTGGGATTGTCGGCAAGCGTAATGGTGTCACCCACGCGCGTGTCGCCAATGCTCTTGATCGAAGCGGTGATATAACCTACCTCGCCCGCGCGAAGCGAATCGCACTTGGCAAGGCCGAAGGCGTCCAGCTTACCGACGTCCACCACGTCAAAGGTCTTGCCGTTGCTCATCATGAGGATCTTGTCCCCACTCTTGACCGAGCCGTCCACCACCTTGACGTAGACAACGACGCCGAGATAGCTGTCGTAATAGGAGTCAAAGATCAAGCACTTGAAGGGCGCATTCTCGTCGCCGTCGGGCGCGGGAATATCGGTAACGATCTTCTCCAAGACCTGATCGATATTGAGTCCCGTCTTGGCCGAAACCGCAGGACAGTCCTCGGCGGGAATGCCGATCACGTCCTCGATCTCCCCTCTCACCTTGTCCACATTGGCGGACGGAAGGTCGATCTTATTGATAACGGGAAGGATCTCGAGATTCGAGTCGACCGCAAGATACGCGTTGGCAAGCGTTTGCGCCTCGATACCCTGCGTGGCATCCACCACGAGAAGCGCACCCTCGCAGGCATTGAGCGAACGCGAGACCTCGTAATTGAAGTCGACGTGACCGGGCGTGTCGATGAGGTTGAGCTCGTAGGTCTCGCCGTCCGAGGCCTTGTATTGCAAACACACCGCGCGCGCCTTGATGGTAATGCCGCGCTCACGCTCCAGATCCATGTTGTCAAGGATCTGCTCCTCCATATCGCGCTTGGCCACCGTCTGCGTTGCCTCAAGAATGCGGTCGGCAAGCGTCGATTTTCCGTGGTCGATATGCGCTATGATAGAAAAATTTCGAATATGCTTTTGTCTTTCGTTCATAAAAATCTCCGGAATTTACAATAATTCACTCTATTATACCTTATTTTCGCGTATTTCACAAGAGGTTTTTGATTTTTTTATAAATTTTGATTTATCGGTGTGTTGCGCAGAGACCCGCGAGGAAAGTTTTGATCCAACTTTTTCAAAAGTTGGCGCGGTCGAGGGCGCGGAGCCCTCGTCGCCTCCGCAGAGGCGAAAGCCTTTTGCGGCATTTCTTTTTTGCAAAGCTTTTTTCTTTGTGCCTCTAGTGGCAAAGAAAAAAG
>JAZTWS010000087.1:0-2112 GCA_045636005.1 Eubacteriales bacterium
ATGTGCAACTGCGGCGCGCTTACGATCCCTGAGCTTCAGGAAAAGGCCGTGCTTACGCTGGTTTCGGCCACGAGTATCGTGGAGGGCGGCGCACACGACGTCATTCAGAAGGAAAAGAGCAACACGCTGAAATAAATGCAAAAAAGACCGAGTCGAAATCGACTCGGTCTTTTTCTATGAATGGAAATGTCAAGCCGTCGTCTTGCCGATCACACGGTCAATGCCCTTGCCCATGAGTGCGATGATAGGCGAGTTGATCGCGGTGGTGACCAGCGTACCAAGGCCAATACTGTGGAAGCTTTGATACCATATGGTGCCAAAATCAAAGGTGCGAACATCACCAAACAACGTGAACGCCAATACGACCGAGATCACCAGCAGCGAAACGTCAAAGCACCCCTTCACCTTGTTGATATTGAGCCCAAAGCGCGAGGAAAGCTCGGCCACGAAAAGCTCGTATACCTGAAGCGGCATGCGCGTGCGGAAGAAGCATGCCACGCCAAAGGCGGTCACGCAGTCGCCCACGATCAGCATGACCCAACGAAGCCAAACGGCGTCAAAGGATACACCACCCATCAACCACAAAAAGAAGTTGAGAACGTAACCGTAAAGCACCGCCACCGCGAAGGCCAAAAGATAACGCCAGCGAAAGCGTCCGATCACAAGACACAAAAGAACGAGCATCACGCCTTGAATGATATACTCCATCACGCCAACGCTTGCCCCACGCCAAAGCGGCAAAAGCGCCTCGCTTACAACGAAGGCGGGCGCGGCAATCATCGACACGCCAAGATCGGCCTTACTGCAGATCGCCACGCCAAGCGCGACGAAAACGATGCCGAACAGCCAGAGGATCACGGAAGTTTTTTCTGATTTTTTCATAAGGTCTCCTGTTTTTTCAAAAATTCTCGTTTCTTACGAGACTTCCTTTTTTCAAAAAAAGCCCCCAAAACCCGTCGATTTTGGGGGATGCTGGCGGAGGGTGTGGGATTCGAACCCACGTGGGTTGCCCCAAACGGTTTTCAAGACCGCCTCGTTATGACCACTTCGATAACCCTCCAATATTCCATGCGCAGATCACCGTCTGCGATCTCACACCTTGCTATTTTAACACAAAACTTCCATCTTGTCAAGGCTTTTTAAAACAGTTAAGAGGCGGTCAACCCTATGGGTGACCGCCTCGCATTTTTTATTCTTCGAAAGCAATAACCTGCTTCTTGGCATCCGACTCGAACGCCGCCTCGATCACGCGCATCACGCGAAGCATCTGCTTATGCGTGACGATCTGCTCCTCTCTGCCCACGATCGCCGCACAGAAATTGCGGTAATAATCGTGGGGGTCGGATTCGGGAAGCGCGATCTCGTAGCTCTTGGTGGTCACCTCGTTACGCGGTGCCATGGTCTTGGTGAGTCCCGCTGCCGCTTGAATCGGCGTAACGTCCTTCTCCTCCCAGCCAAAGCACTCGGTCACCTGACAGGGCTGTCCCCAGTCGGGAATGAGCGCCGTACCGTGCCGTCCCTGCATATAGAAACGCGGGAGCGTGATGAAATTGTAGGTTCCGATCTCGATGTACGCACGCGCGCCGTTCTTAAACCACATCGTCAGCTTAAAGCCGTCGTCCACCTCGTTCGAGGTAATATGATCAAACTGACAGAAGATCGACTCGAGTTTTACGTCCTTGAAAAGCATCAAAAGCTGGTCGATCATGTGAACGCCCCAATCGTAGAGCATACCGCCACCGTACTGCTTCATAGCACGCCAGTCACCCGGCACGCCGCGCGAGCCGTGTACGCGCGACTCAATATTCAAAACGTCTCCGATCGCGTCCTGCTCAAAGAGCTGCTTCATCACCAAATAGTCGGCGTCCCAACGGCGATTCTGATGCACCGAAAATTTCACGCCATATCTCTCGGAAGCCGCGATCATTCGCTCAAGCGAAGCCACCGAAAGCGTGACCGGCTTCTCCGAAATGACGTGCTTGCCCGCCTCCATACAAGCGATCGCCAAGCTCTCATGTACGTCGTTCGGCGTTGCGATCGTAACGAGCTCGATGCTCTTGTCGGCAAGCACTTCTTCAAGCGTGCGATACGCCTTTACGCCGCGCTTTTCCT
>JAZTWS010000088.1:0-8998 GCA_045636005.1 Eubacteriales bacterium
CTATAAGGAGCGCATGGCCCAGCGCGGTCACGCCTATGCCATCGTGGACGAGGTCGACTCGATCCTTATCGACGAGGCGAGAACGCCGCTTATCATTTCGGGCTCGGGCGATAAGGCCACCGACCTTTACGACCGTGCCGACGCCTTCGTGCGCACGCTGAAAAAGCTGGTGATCAAGGAGCAGGACACCAAGGAGGAGCTGGATAGCGTAGACGCCGACTATATCGTAGACGAAAAGGCGCGGAACGCCATTCTCACGCCACGCGGCGTCGAAAAGGCCGAGGCTTATTTCGGTGTTGAGGGATATACCTCGCCCGAAAACGCCGAGCTTGCGCATCATATCAACGAGGCCATTCGCGCACACGGCGTGATGCACCGCGACGTCGATTACGTGGTCAATCAGAACGGCGTGGTGATCGTGGACTCCTTCACGGGACGTCTTATGCCCGGCCGTCGCTACTCGAACGGTCTGCATCAGGCCATCGAGGCCAAGGAGCGAGTCAAGATCGAAAAGGAAAACAAGACGCTCGCCACCATCACCTTCCAGAATTATTTCCGTATGTATGAGAAGCTCTCAGGCATGACGGGTACCGCACTCACCGAGGAAATGGAGTTCCACGAGATCTACGGACTTGACGTCATTGAGGTTCCCACCAACAAGCCCATGATCCGTATCGACCATCCCGACGCGGTCTATAAAAACGTCAAGGGCAAATACGACGCCATCGTCCGTCAGATCCTCAAGTGTCACGAAAAGGGACAGCCCGTTTTGGTCGGTACCATTTCGATCGAAAAATCCGAGGAGCTTTCGGCAAGACTGAAGAGAAACGGCATTGCGCACACGGTGCTCAACGCCAAATATCACGAGCGCGAGGCCGAGATCGTGGCACAGGCAGGTAAGCTCGGCGCGGTTACCATTTCCACCAATATGGCGGGTCGAGGCACCGATATTATGCTGGGCGGCAACCCCGAATTCATGGCCAAAAACGAGATGCGTAAAATGGGCACCCCGGAGGAACTGATCGCCATGGCGACGGGTACGGCCGATGTAGAGGATGAGGCCATCAAGGAAGCGCGCAAGACCTTTGCGGAGCTTTACGCCAAATTCAAGGCAGAGATCGCACCCGAAGCCGAAAAGGTGCGCGAAGCAGGCGGCCTCTTTATCCTTGGCACCGAGCGTCATGAAAGCCGACGCCTCGACAATCAGCTTCGCGGCCGTTCGGGCCGTCAGGGTGACGCGGGCGAATCGCGCTTCTTCCTCTCACTTGAGGACGACCTGATGCGTCTTTTCGGAAGCGACCGTCTCATTGGTCTTGTCTCCCGACTCGGCCTTGATGACGATACTCCCATCGACGCCAAGATCCTTTCGGGATCGATCGAGTCGGCACAAAAGCATATTGAGGACAACAACTTCAAGCGCCGTAAGAATGTCCTCACCTACGATGACGTAATGAATCAGCAGCGCACGATCATTTATAAGCAGCGCGGCGAGGTACTTCAAGGCGAGGACGTATCCCGGAAGATCCAAAATATGATTATCACCACGGTCTCGATGGGCGTTGAGCATTACACCACAGCCGAAACCGCTGCCGAGTGGGATCTTGACGGGCTTCGCGGCATTCTCGGCGGCCTTATCTGCTCGGAGAATGACCTTCGCTATACCGACGAAGAATTGGCAAAGCTTGACCGTTCCGCACTTCGTGACGAGCTTTGCGACCGCGCCCTTGCCCTCTATCAAAGCAAGGACGAGCTTTTCGGTGCCGACAACTTCCGCGAGATCGAGCGCGCCATTCTTCTGCAGGCAGTCGACCGCAACTGGATGGAGCATATCGACATGATGGACGATCTCAAGAGCAGCATCGGTCTTCAGGCATACGCGCAGAGAGATCCCGTCATAGAATACCGTATGCAAGGCGCAGATATGTTCGACGCTATGGTGGAGGACATTCGCGAGACCACCGTGCGTATGGTGCTTTCGGCAACGCCCAAGGCTCCCACCATTCAACGTGTCGAGATCGCAAAGCCGACCACGGAGGGCTTTGACGGTGAAGCCGTTAAGCGCACCGTCGTCAAGCGTGCCTCCGACAAGGTAGGCCCCAACGATCCCTGTCCCTGCGGAAGCGGCAAAAAATACAAAAAATGCTGCGCCCTCGGCTCGAAGGAGTAAGATATGGGTTTCGGTCTTCTCTTCCTCGGCTACTTCATCTCCACGCTGATGTCGGTCCACACCTACGGTTGGGCTACGCAGATTTTGGGCTTCTATCTCATCTTTCTTGCACTCGGAAAGCTTTCGGAATATAAGCATAGCTTCAAGTACTGCTACATCCCACTCGTTCTCATGACGCTCTGTCAGGTGTTGGTGGGCTTGCGCCGGCTGTTTGCAGAATTTCCCACGTCCGATGTATTTTCGATGATGGCGTTTTTTGAGATCGACTCCCGGATCGATACCGTTTCGGTCATGCTCTTTTTGATTTTTCTTTTCTTTCTGCTCTCGTCTGTTCGAGAATTGGCTCTTGACGTGGAGGACACAGACGTAGCAAAGCTTGCCCGACGCAATATGTATATCGTAGGTGCTTACTTTGTTTGGAATATCGCACTTGCCCTTATTCCCCCGACCGATTTTTCCAAAACGCTCACACTTATCTCGATTCTTGCCGGCTTTATCTATCCGATCTTCGTTCTCTATCTGCTTTTCCGTTGCTACGCGCGCATCTGCGCCCCCGAGGACAAGGATATGGAAAAAAAGCCCTCTCGCTTTGCCTTTATCAATAAACGGCGCGAGATGAGCAAAAAATCCGACGAAAAGATGGAGAAGATGATCGAAAAGCTCGAAACGAAACAGGAAAACCAAAAGAAATGAGGTGTCTTTGTTGGTAAAGGAACGAAAAAAACTCGGCCTTGGGCTTCTTCCCATTGCCGCGCTCTTTCTCTTCAATCCCCCGCTTGCCGGTGCTTTTGATCTTTTGCCCGACGTCATCGGATACCTGCTGCTTTTCGCGGGACTGCGTGACCTTTCCGTCCTCAATTATCACATGGAGGAGGCACGGCGCGGCTTTGGCCGCATGATCGCCGTCAGCGCCGCGCAGATACCGGCACTGCTTTGGGTCATGGTTGGCTGTCAGCCCAAAAGCCAGCCCGATGCCATTCTGCTTCTTGCCTTTACGGTGTCCTGTCTTGAGCTTCTGTTTGCACGCAAGGCCTTCTCGGAAATGTTTCAGGGCTTTTTGTATCTCGGCTCGCGCCACGGCTCCGAGGCCGTATTTGCAGAAAAAAAGAAAAAAAGAATACGCCATATTCCAATCGACAAAAATGCCACCACGGCGATCGCGACCTTTACCGTCGTTTTCCTCGTGATCAAAGCACTTTGCGCCACGCTTCCCGAGCTTGCCGCACTCACCTTGGACGGCTACGACGAGGGAAATACGTTCCGCTGGCTCTATAACTTTATCACACTTCTTCGCAGCACCGCTACGCTGATCTCTCTCCCCTTCTGCATTGCATGGCTTGTCAAGTTTTTGCGTTATATGCACACCCTGCTTCGCGACGCCCCATTCCTTGAGGCAATCTGCGAAAAATACCGCGCCGAGATTCTGCCGCGCGACGATATCTTCCTCAAGCGCGCGCTTCGCATCGGCGCCGTCGTGCTCAGCATCGGCATGTGTCTTTCGCTTGACGTTTACATCAACTTTATCAGCTTTTTGCCCGACTTTCTCTGCCCCATTGTCTTACTTATCGGCTTCGTTTTACTAAAGCCATATCTTGGGGTCAAGGGTAAGCTGTTTCCGATCTGTGCGATCGCCCACGCGATATCCTCGGCGGTAGTCTATCGCTACGCAATCTATTTTTACGACCATTTCACCATGTCGCTGGCCCTCTATGCCGAAAAAGCTTACTTGGCATATTGCACATTTTGCGTTTTGAAGATCGTCGATGCACTCTTCTTCTTCGCGATGATGGCCTCCTTGCTCCCATGCTTCAAGCATATTATCGAAAACTACACGGGCTTTGTCTCCACCATGGCCGACGGTACGGTGCTCGTTCATGAGGAAAAGACACGCTATATACACGATACGCTGAATAAGCGCATTCGCGTTCTTTGGATTTTATTGGCACTCACGGCGCTCGGCAGTATTTTTTACATTCTCTTTGTCCGCACGGTAAGCTTTTCGTGGCTTGTGGAATTCCTCACCTGCCTTGCACTCGTTGTCTACCTGATCGGCACCTTCCGCGCCATTTTAAGCGAGGTCGAAGCCAAATATTTGCTTGCATAAAGAAACTCCCCGAAAGCGCAAGATTTCGGGGAGTTTTCGCTCATAATAAAATGCACGCTATCGCGTGATACCAAGCTGTCGCAAAGCGAGCCTGTAGCTTGGATTGAAAAAAGAAAGCCTTTCGACTTGCTTTTTTCTTGGGGCTGGTGAAAGGACTCGAACCTTCGACCTGCTGATTACGAATCAGCTGCACTACCGACTGTGCTACACCAGCGAACGCCCTAATAGTATACCTTTTTTTTATGCGTTTGTCAAGAGTATTTTGAAAAAATATAGTATATTTTTTAAAATACAAGATCACGGGATTGATTTTTAGTCATAACTATGGTAAAATAAAGGGAAAACAGGTGCTTTGGGAAAGGATAACGCTATGAATCTTTGCGATATACAAACGATAAAACAGATCATGTCGGTCTATGGCCTCAAATTCCGCAAGGAATTCGGACAGAATTTTTTGACCAACCGCATGGTTGTGGAGGATATTGCCGACAATGCTTGTGACGGCCGTTCCAAAACCATTTTGGAAATCGGCCCCGGCATCGGTACGCTTACGGCGCAGCTTGCCGAGCGTTATGAGAACGTAGTGGCGCTTGAGATCGACAAAAGCCTCATTCCCGTCCTCTCGTATACGCTGGAAGATTATAAAAACGTCCGCGTGATCAACGAGGACGTTATGAAGGCCGATCTCCGCTCGCTTTTGGAGCCCTATTTTGAGGGCGGCATCTCGGTGTGCGCCAATCTCCCCTATTACATCACCACGCCGATCCTCATGAAGCTTTTGGAGTCGGGTCTCCCCTTCGATTATATCACGATCATGATTCAATCCGAGGTGGCAGATCGCCTTTGTGCCAAAGCGGGAAGCCGCGATTGCGGTGCCATCACCACCGTGCTTTCCTATTACGGAACGGCCGAAAAGCTCTTCACCGTAAGTGTGGGCAACTTCGTGCCGCCTCCTAAGGTAAACTCCTCGGTGGTGCGTATCAAGCTCTACGAGGACAAGCCCTACAAGCCCAAGGACGAGACCATCTTCTTCCGCACCGTAAAGGCGGCCTTTGAGCAACGCCGCAAGACGCTCCCCAACGCCCTCTCCGCAGGATTTTCGGAGCTTTCGAAGGACACACTCACCGCACTCATTCTCGAATGTGGCTTAAATGCAGATATTCGCGGCGAAAAGCTTGACACCGCGACCTTCGTACAGCTTGCCGACAAGATCGCGGACGCTATCACCGCGAATATCCAATAAATATGATTTAAATGCTCTGCAGTGCCGCACCGATCACCGTGGCAAACTGCGCGCGCTCGGGGATAATAAAGTTTACGTTAAAGCTCTGACTCATGCCGAGAAGACGGTCACGAATCGGCTTCACGGCAGTCAAGTTGCCCGTAAGCACGATATCCTTCAGCCCATAGTTGCGTGCGGCAAAAATGGCCACCATACCGATGGTCTCGGACACCATGTTGGCAATGCCGAGCGCAATGTCGTTGTTGCTGGCAATGTCGCTCAGCTTTCCGAAGTTTGCGGCCGTAAGACTTTCGTCCACGCCGTTATAACGGTGCTGCTTGGAAATATCTTTGATCCGCAGGTCAATGTTATCGAGGTTGCCACCCTCGCAAAGTCCCTCGATGTGCGAGATATCGTCCACACCGAGTATTTTGCGCGTAAGCCCCACAAGTGTACCGCCGCCAACGCCCGTACCGCCGAGGTACTGCGTCTTGACGCCGTCCGCCTCTCGCTTGGCGTAAACCATTGCCGTACCCGTTCCCATACTGACGACCATAGCCTCGTCAAGCCCCGAAAGATAGAGTCCGCCGTGTCCGATACAAGAAAACTCGGTCACGCGCTCACAACTTACCGAATAGATGGGCTTATCAATGAAGGACGAGCCTGCACCCGTCATCATCACGCGGTCAATGCTCTCAAGAGACAATTTATTTTCGAGCGTAAATTTACCAAACGCACCGTACGCCGAGGTGACGGGATCGGTCGCTCTTACGAAAAGCGGCTCCACCAGCGTCGGCTTCTTCCCTTCCTCATGGCGAAAGCCCACGATCTTGGTGGTCGTTCCGCCAACGTCTATACCAATTACAGTTTTCATACTAAACCTCTATATACATACTTTTTCTCATTATATCATCTTATCCCAAAAAAATCAAGGAAAACCGATAAAAAAGGAAGCAATTATGAAAAATTATACCGCGTGCCACCCTATTCTTGAAAAAAAACTCTATATTTTCGACATGGACGGCACCATTTATCTGGGAAATCAGGTCTTTGATTTCGCCATCCGCTTTATCAAGCACCTGCGCGAGAGCGGAAGACGCGTCTTGTTTTTTACCAACAACGCCTCGCACACAAGTGATTTTTATCTCGACAAGCTCACGCGCCTCGGCTTTGAACCCGCGCGAGAGGAGATCATGACCTCAGGAGACGTCACGATTGAATTTTTGAAGCGTCATCGCGCAGGCAAGAGCGTCTATCTCGTCGGCACCAACGAGCTTTGTGCGGAATTTCGGACACGCGGCATTTCTTTGGTCGCGGAGGATCCCGAGGCATGCGACATCGTGGTCACCAGCTTTGACACCTCGCTCACCTACGAAAAGCTGAACACCGCCTGCCGCTTCGTGCGCGGCGGTGCCGAATATCTCTCCACGCACCCCGATTTCAACTGCCCCACCGAGCATGGCTTTATCCCCGACAGCGGTGCGATTGCCGCTTTCGTCACAGCCTCTACGGGCAAAACGCCGACCTACTTCGGCAAGCCCTATCGTGAGACGGTGGATATGATCGAGGAAGCCTGCGGCGTTTCCAAGGCTGACACCTGTATTTTTGGCGACCGCCTGTATACCGATATCGCGCTCGGCAAAAAGCACGGCGTTTGCTCGATCCTCGTCCTCACGGGCGAGACGACGATGGCCGACGTAGAAAAAGCCGGCGCGTGCGACCGCCCCGACTACGTCTTCCCCTCGCTTGCCGAGGTGGATGCACTTTTGGAGGAAACAAACAATGGCATTTGATGCAGGAATGCTCGCGTGTACGCTACACGAGATCCGCGAGGAATCGCTCGGCGCACGCGTAGAAAAGGTATATCAGCCCGAAAGGGACGAAATCATTCTTCAAATCCGCTCCAAAAGCGGTGGCAAGCGGCTTTTGATCAACGCGGGGGCAAACAACCCTCGCATTGGCTTTAGTGCCGAGCAAAAGGAAAATCCGCAAAATCCGCCCATGCTCTGCGTGCTTCTCCGTAAGCACCTTCAGGGCGCAAAGCTCGTCTCGGTCGAGCAAACGGGCTTTGAGCGTGTGGTCACGCTCGGCTTTGAAACGCGCGACGAAATGGGTTACACTTGTACGGTCTTTCTCGTGGCCGAGGTCATGGGAAAATATAGCAATCTGATCTTTACCGACGGCAACGGAAAAATCCTCGCCGCCCTCAAAACCATTGATTTCTCCACAAGCAGCCTGCGGCAAGTCCTTCCGGGCATGAAGTATGAGCTACCGCCCAAGCAAGACAAGCAGAATCCGCTTGACGTAACGCGCGAGGACTTTATGCGGCTGGCCGAAGCCGAGGGTGACGGCAAGCCTGCCGACAAATTTATTCTCTCCTCCTTCCTTGGCATCTCGGCCGCCATTGCGCGCGAGATCGCCTATCGCGCCACGGGAAGCACCGACACGCTTTGTGACGGCTATAACGCGAGCGCGCTCTACAAAGAGTTTTCCGTGCTCATGGAAAAGATTCGAGCGAATGACTTCTCTCCCACGCTGATCTGCAAGGGAGATGTCCCCGTGGAATACGCCTTTTGCGATCTTTTGCAGTACGGCGAGGATTTCACGCATAAATCCATTGCAAGCGCGGGCGAGCTTCTCGATCTGTATTTCGGAAGCCGCGACCGTGAGCAACGCGTGCGCCAACGCGCCTCGGATGTACAGAAGCTACTGAACAACGCCCTCGCGCGCATCACCAAAAAGCTGGAGCTTCAACGTGCCGAGCTTGCCGATTGTCAAAAGGGCGAGGCATATAAAAAAGAGGGTGACGTCATCACCGCCAACATCTATCTCCTCAAGCGCGGCATGAAGGAGGCCCTCCTTCCCGACTACGAAAGCTACGACGATAACGGCAATCCCCATATGCTCAAGATCGAGCTTGACGAGCGGCTCACCCCCGCCGCCAACGCGCAACGGCTCTATAAAAAATACAACAAGTCCAAAAACGCCAAGATTGAGCTTACCAAGCAAATCGAGCTTGACCTTGTGGAGATCGAATATCTACATTCGGTGCTTGACGCACTGGAACGCGCCGAGTCGCCAAGCGATCTCTCGGAGATTCGTGACGAGCTTCACAAGAGCGGCTATGCCAAGCGCATGAAGCCCGAGTCGAGCGGCCGCCGTGCAAGCACGCCCACCGTAGCAAAATTCAAGACCGACGACGGTCTTACCGTGCTTTGCGGCAAAAACAACATTCAGAACGAATATATCACCTTCCGTTTGGCTTCCAAGATGGACTATTGGTTCCACGCGAAAAACGTGGCGGGCTCGCACGTGGTTTTGGTTTGTGACGGCAAGGAGCCAACCGACCGCGACTTCACGCAAGCCGCCGAGATCGCGGCCTATCACTCCAAAGCCTACGGCGGACAAAATATCGCCGTGGACTACTCGCTTGCCAAAAACATCAAAAAGCCCGCCTCCTCGCGCCCGGGCTTCGTCATCTACCACACCAACTGGACGGCGTACG
>JAZTWS010000089.1:0-8063 GCA_045636005.1 Eubacteriales bacterium
TAAAATTTTTACTAAAAAGTCTGCAAAAGCAATATTGTAAGAGTTTTCCGAGTCATTTTGGTTCTTCTCACCTTGTGAGAAGAACATTTATGCCGCGAGCCACGCGGCAGACAAAGAGAGCTCGCTCTCTTTTCTGCGCGTGTGCTACACGCGGCTCAAAATGACGTAAAGTTTGTACAAACCCATGCAAGAAAAGTTTTGATCAAACTTTTTCAAAAGTTTGCGGGGTGTGGGGCGGCGCCCCACATGATGTCCCCGATACACTTCAATTTATTGCAATTTCCGTTCTTTTCCGCAACATATTTTCTTTATTGTAGCATTTCTTGCACTCGTTGTCAAGAAATCTTACCTAATTTAAGAAAAATTCTTGCCAAAAACCATTGAAAAAAGGGTAAAAAACCGATATGATAAGGGTAGAAAAGTATTGCTCGCAGAGGGCAATTTTTTAAGGAGGATTTATCATGAGTGAATTTTATTCTTTGGCTCAAAAAAGCTATGCATCTCTCGGTGTAGACACCGAAAAGGCGCTTGCCGCTATGCGCGACATCACAGTGTCGGTACATTGCTGGCAGGGCGACGACGTTGGAGGCTTCGATAGCCCCGACGCACTTTCGGGCGGTATTCAGGCCACGGGTAACTATCCCGGCAAGGCAAGAAACCCCGAGGAGCTTATGGCCGATCTTGACAAGGCCTTCTCTCTCATTCCCGGCAAGAAGAAGCTCAACCTGCACGCCTGCTACGCCATCTTTGAAGAAGGCGAGTACGCCGACCGCGACGCGATCACACCCAAGCACTTTGCCAAGTGGCTGGCCTTTGCCAAGGAGCGCGGCATGGGCATCGACTTCAACCCCACCTTCTTCGCGCATCCGATGGTGAAGGATAACCTCACCCTCTCCTCGCCCGACGAGAAGGTCCGCAAATTCTGGGTAGAGCACGGCAAGCGTTGCCTTGAGATCGCAGACTACTTCGCCAAGGAAACGGGCGAGCCCTGTGTAATCAACTACTGGATCCCCGACGGCTACAAGGATATTCCTGCCGACCGTATCGGCCCGCGCGCACGCTACAAGCAGTCGATGGACGAGATCCTTTCGATTCCTTATAATAAGGAGATGGTGTTTGTCACGCTGGAGTCCAAGGTATTCGGCATCGGACTTGAGTCCTACACCGTAGGCTCGGCCGAGTTCTGCCTCTCCTACGCCGCCACGAAGGGCATCACGCCTCTGATGGACACCGGCCACTACCATCCCACCGAGGTCGTCTCGGACAAGATCTCCTCGCTGCTCCTCTTCCATGACAAGATCGCACTTCATGTTACGCGCCCCGTTCGTTGGGACAGTGACCACGTCGTGCTTTTCGACGACGAGACCCGCGAGATCGCCAAGGAGATCGTCCGTAACGACGCACTTGACCGCGTATTCATCGCCACCGACTATTTCGACGCCAGCATCAACCGCATCTCCGCGTGGGTGACCGGCGTTCGCAACGTCCGCAAGGCCCTTCTCTACGCTCTGCTTGAACCGAGCGCAAAGATGAAGGAGCTTCAGGAAGCGGGCGACATGACCGCGCTTATGGTGATGAGCGAAGACCTCAAGACCGCGCCCTTCGGTGCCGTTTGGGAGGAATATCTTGAGCGCGAGAACACTCAAAGCAATTATTTGGACGAGATCCGCCGTTACGAGAGCGAGGTTCTCTCGAAGCGCTAATCAGGAGGATATACCATGCTGAAAAAACTGATCGAAGAAACCAAACAAAATTCTCTGTCTTACGGAAGCCTTCCCTTCTGGTCGTGGAACGAGACCTTTGACGACGACGAGCTTCGCCGTCAGATCCGCAATATGCACGACCTGGGCATGAACGGCTTTTTCATGCACGCAAGAAACGGTCTTGTGACCGAATACCTCTCGGACGAGTGGTACCACGCCATCGACGTCTGCATCGACGAGGCCAAGAAGCTCGGCATGGAGGCGTGGTCGTACGACGAGTACGGCTTCCCGTCCGGCTTTGCGGGAGGCAAGCTCCTTGAGGACCCGCAAAACTTCTCCTGCTTTATTAAACACGCCGTGACCGAGACTTATCCCACGGACGAGGTGCTTGCGGTATACGTCATCACCGACAACCGCGCCAAGAGAGTCTTTGAGGCGGCACCGGACGTGACCGAGTATCACGTTATCACCGTAGGCTACGACAGCTCTTACGTTGACACGCTCAACAAGGACGTGATCGCACGCTTTATCGAGGTAACGCACGAGGACTATAAGAAGCACATTGCCAAGGAGGATTTCGGCACCACCATGCCCGGCTTCTTCATCGACGAGCCGCAGTGCTATCGCTTGGCGACTCCTTGGTCGAGCGTCTTTGCCGATTGCTTTAAGGAACGATTCGGTTACGACATTATGGACAATCTCGTGGCCCTTTTCGTACAGTGCGAGGGATTCCGCGAGCTCCGTTTCGACTATCACAAGCAGATGACCGATCTCTTTATCAACGGCTTTGGCCGTCAGATCTACGAATGGTGTGAAGCCAACGGCTGTCAGCTTACGGGACACACCGTAGAGGAAAACTTCCTGCACTCCCAGATCAGCCGTTGCGGCTCGGCCATGCGCTTCTACTGCTATGAGCATATCCCCGGCATCGACTATCTCGGAAGAAGACTCAGCTTTAAGTCCGACAGCTTGCCTCAGCAGCTCGGCTCGGTGGCGGCACAGCTCGGCAAAAAGAAGGCTCTCTCCGAGACCTTCGGTTGCTGCGGCTGGGATACCTCGCCCCGCGAGCTGAAGAACATTCTCGACTATCAGTTTGCCAACGGCGTCAACCTCATTTGTCAGCATCTTTATACCTACTCCGCACGCGGCGAGCGAAAGCACGACTATCCTCTGCATTTCTCGGAATATCTCCCGTGGCAAAAGCATCTGCGCGAATTTAACGAGCATTACAACAATCTCGGTTATCTGCTCTCGCGCGGTGAAGAAGCGGCAAATACATTGGTGATCCACCCGATCCACAACGCGTATATGTATTTCGATCACGAGGATCAGGCAGGCTCTGTCTTGCATCTTGATCAGGCCTTCCGCGCCCTCTCGGATCTTCTCTCCCGTCATCAGATCTCGTATCACTACGGCGACGAGGACATGATGGCCGAGATCGCACACGTTGACGGCAAAAACATGGTCGTCGGCAAATGCACCTACGACAAGGTGCTGATCCCGAAGGTCGAGTCGCTTGACGCCTCCACCGCCAAACTCCTTAAGGAGTACGCGGCCAACGGCGGTAAGATCATTCTCGAGGGCGAGCTTCCCACGCTTGTGGACGCCCGTCCCGCCGACTATTCGTGGCTGAAGGCCAACATGACGATGGAGGAGCTTTTGGCCGGCGAGGACATGGTTGCCCGTCTTGCCGACGGCACGAATCTTCCCTTCCTGCGCGCCATGAACCGCAAGATCGACGGCAAGCGCGTCTTCTTCCTTTCCAACATGAGTGCCAATGAATATAAGGACGTTCGCGTTCGCGTGAAGAATTGTAAGAACCTCGTAAAGCTCGACATTCGGAAGCTCGAAACCTCCCCCGTATACGGTGAGGTACAGGCAAACGGCGATTTTCTGATGTATTGCAACTTCGCCGATTCCGAGTCGATGCTTCTCGTGGAAAGCGACGAATGTGCGGCACTGCCTCTCGCCGATTTCTCGGCCGAGGACGCCCCCTTCTTCCTGCCGCCCACGATCCTTCGCTTCGTCGAAAAGCCCGAAAACACGCTCACGCTGGATACGGTCAGCTACTCCTTTGACGGCAAGAGCTTTGAGGGTGAGCTTCCGCTGATGGCTCTGCGTGACGATCTGCTTCACAAGCGCTATCGCGGCGACCTTTACGTTAAGCAGTGCTTCACGGTGAACGAGATCCCAAGCTCGATCTCCTTCGCTTGCGAGGCCATGCCCTATCGTTCGGTCTCTGTAAACGGTACCGAGATCACGCTTTCGGATAAGCTTTGGCGCGAGCCCTGCTTCCGCACGGCCGACATCACCTCGCTCGTCAAGGTCGGTAAAAACGAGATCGTATACCACATCGACTATTTCCAGCGCGATTTCGTGTACTACGTTCTTTATGAGGCAGGCGCTATGAACAGCCTTGCAACCAGCCTTACCTTCGATACCGAGCTTGCCGAGACCTATCTCTTCGGCGACTTCGCGGTAAAGACCGCGGGCGAATTCAAATATGAAAAGGGCGCGTTCTGCTATTTCGGCGATTTCCCCATTGGAAAGAGCAAGGATACCGTTGCGATCCGGAACGTGATCAAGGACGGCCTTCCCTTCTTTGCGGGCGCACTTCACCTCGGCTTTGACCACAAGTGGTCGAAGGGCGAGCCCACGGTGCTTCGCATCAAGGGACAGTACGCCGTTTGCGAAGTATATGTAGGCGGCAAGCTTGCCGACACGCTTCTTTTCCATAAGGATTGCGACCTTTCGGCTTATCTTGTCGAGGGCAACAATGAAATCGAGCTTCGTCTTTACAACTCAAACCGTAACCTCCTCGGCCCCCTTCACAACTTCGAGTTTGAGCCCTTCAACGTATATCCCGGCACCTTCACCTGTGAAAACCGCTGGGAAAACGGCAAGTCGGTGGCTTATCTTGACGACCGCTACAACTTTGTCCGCTTTGGCTTGGACTGCGAGTAAAAAAATCTAATAAAAAAACGAAATCCCCTTGACAAAGGGGATTTCTTCTATTATAATAAGGAAAAGGATAGAGGCGCGCATGACAAGAGTACGGGCGGTGTCAAGTCTTCGCAAGACGTTGCCGCACCGAAAGGGGATTGCGCCGAAGTTTGCCGTGGCGAACGGCATGCTGGTAGAACGGTTAAGAGCCGTGTTACTGTCGCATTTTTTGCGGAGGGCTATCGGGCATAGGAGCTGTCTTTGGGCAGATCTCTTTGTATACCCTGAACCGAGCCGCAGAAATCGGCTCTTTTTTATGTTTGTAATATTTATTGGGAAAGGATCTAAGACTATGAGAAAACCCATTTTTGAAGGCGCGGCTACTGCGCTCATCACCCCCCTTAACGAAAACGGAGTAGACTACGAGGCATTTGGACGGCTTATCGATTGGCAGATCGAGGCAGGCATTGACGCACTCGTCATCTGCGGCACCACGGGCGAGGGCTCGACGCTCACCGACGAGGAGCATCGCGAGGCGCTTGCTTTCTCGGTAAAGCGTGCGGCAGGTCGTGTGCCGATCATTGCAGGTACGGGCTCGAATGACACCGCCTACGCCATCGACCTTACAAAATTTGCCTGTGAGGTCGGATGCGACGCGATGCTCGTCGTTACCCCTTACTATAACAAGGCGACCCAGAAGGGTCTTATCCAAATGTTTGAGGCCATTGCCGACGCCTCCACCAAGCCCATCATTCTTTATAACGTTCCCTCGCGCACGGGTGTCAGCATCGAGCCCGAGACCTATCTCGCCCTCTCGAAGCACCCCATGATCGCGGCAATCAAGGAAGCAAACGGCAACATCTCCAAGATCATGGAGACCGCCGCACTCGTTGGCGATACGCTTGACATCTATTCGGGTAACGACGACCAGATCGTTCCCATTCTCTCGGTTGGCGGCAAGGGCGTGATCTCGGTTCTCTCCAATCTCATCCCCGCCGAGACCTCCGAGCTTTGCAAGGCTTACCTTCGCGGCGACACCAAGAAATCGCTTGAGCTTCAGAAAAAATATCTTGACCTCATCAACCTTCTCTTCTGCGAGGTCAATCCCATTCCCGTCAAGGCGGCTATGAGCGCGATGGGCTTCTGCGAGGACTATCTCCGTCTGCCTCTGACGCCCATGGAGGACGCACACCGCGAAAAGCTCTTCGCCGAGATGAAGCGTCTTAATATTATCGCATAATACAACCGAAAGGATAACCGATATGAAGATCATTCTTTGCGGCGCAAGCGGCAGAATGGGCCTTGTTTGCAACGAGATCATTGAAAGCGGCTTTTGCGGTGCCGAACTTGCCGCCGCAGTCGACATTACTCTGCCCGCGCTTGCCTGCCCTTCTTATACCTCGCTCTCCGACGTCAAGGAGGAGGCCGACATTCTGATCGATTTTTCTCATCATAGCGCAACCGACGCAATCCTTGCTTTCGCCAAGGAGCGTCATATGCCCATCGTTATTGCCACCACGGGACAGACCGAGGAGGAAAAAGCAAAGATCCGCGCCGCCGCGGCCGAGATCCCCGTCTTTTTCTCAGGCAATATGTCGATCGGCATCGCGCTTCTCATTTCGCTTGCCAAAAAGGCGGCCTCGGTATTCCCCGACGCCGACGTAGAGATCGTGGAAACACACCACAACCGCAAGCTTGACGTTCCCAGCGGCACCGCACTTATGATCGCCGAGGGTATCCGCGAGGCACGCGGCACGGGCGAGCTTTGCATCGGCCGCCATGAGCACGGCAAACGCCCCGAGGGCGAGATCGGCATTCATTCGCTCCGCCTCGGCAACGTGGTGGGCGAGCATGAGGTCCGTATAAATACCGGCACGCAAACCATCACCTTAAAGCACGAGGCGCATAGCCGCGCACTCTTTGCCGAGGGCGCACTTACCGCCGCCGCCTTCCTCACAGAGCAGGAAAACGGACTCTTTAACGTAAACGACCTGTTTGGCTGAAAGGAAACTCTATGATCTGCAACAATCTCTCGATAGGCGAAAAGGGACATTTGACCTTTGCGGGCATGGACACCGTAGAACTTGCCAAGACCTACGGCACCCCCCTTTATTTGCTTGACGAAAATAAGATCCGTGAAAAATGCAATATCTACAAGCGCGCCATGAAGCACGCGTTTGGTGAGAACGCGCTGCCGCTCTATGCGGGAAAAGCGCTTTGCATCAAGGACATCTACCGCATCATGCGCGAAGAGGATATGGGCATCGACGTGGTGTCCAGCGGTGAGGTCTATACCGCAAACGCCGCAGGCTTCCCCATGGAAAAGGCCTACTTCCACGGTAATAATAAGACCGACACCGACATTGCTTACGCAATGGACGTCGGCGTGGGATATTTCGTATGCGACAACGAGGAGGAGCTTTTCGCCATCGAGCGTGAGGCCGAAAAACGCGGCAAAACGCAGAAGATCCTCATTCGTCTGACCCCCGGCATCGACCCGCACACGCACAAAGCCATCTCCACGGGAAGCGTGGATTCCAAGTTCGGCGTTGCCATCGAAACGGGACAGGCCATGGCCTTCGTCCGCACGGTGCTTGCGCAAAAGCACATAGACCTCTGCGGCTTCCATTGCCATATCGGCTCGCAAATTTTTGAAACCGAGCCCTTCACCGACGCCGCCGACATCATGCTTCGCTTTATTGCCGACGCACGAGACACTCTGGGCTACACCGCCAAGGAACTGAACCTCGGTGGCGGCATGGGCGTGCGTTATCTTGAGGCTCATCCCGTGATCGACTATGCCGAAAACATTGCCAAGATCGCCGCGAAAATGAAGGAGCTTTGCGCCGCGCTTTCGCTTGATATGCCCGCCGTCCGCATGGAGCCGGGAAGAAGCATCGTGGCCGACGCGGGACTGACGCTCTATACCGTCGGCACGCTCAAAACCATCCCCGGCTTCCGCAACTACGTCTCGATCGACGGCGGTATGCCCGACAATCCGCGCTACGCGCTCTATCAGTCGCCCTATAGCATCGTGCTTGCCAACCGCATGAACGACACGAAGGACACCGTCTGCACCGTGGCGGGACGCTGCTGCGAAAGCGGCGACCTTATTCAAGAGGGTGTTCCGCTCCCCAAGCCCATGCGCAACGACACGCTCGCCGTTCTCACCACGGGAGCCTACAACTACGCAATGGCCTCCAACTATAACCGCCTCCCCCGCCCCGCTATGCTGATGCTGAAGGACGGAAAAGAGCGTCTGATCCTCCGCCGCGAAAGCTTCGAGGATCTGCTTCGCAACGAGATCTAACCCTGCGGGTCGTCAAATGACGACCCGTTTTTTACGTTTAAATTTTGATTTGTAGAGGAGTACGTTTAGGGAACTTTTTGAAAAAAGTCCCCTAACCCCCCAAAAAC
>JAZTWS010000090.1:0-15642 GCA_045636005.1 Eubacteriales bacterium
CAAAGAAAAAAGCGTCAGAAACTCTTGCACTTGCAAGGGATAGAGGTATTGTTCAGCAAAAACAATCCAGACGCTTTCTTTGACACCCGAGGCGCAAAGAAAGCTTTGCAAAGAAACGCCGTTTTCTTGGGGCGCTGCCCCAACCCCCGCAAGTGCCTTTACGAGTTCGCTACGCGACCTCGGTTAACAAATTGGTTTTGCACCAAAGGCGCAAATTTGCTTCGCAAACCCCAATTTGTTACAAGCTTGACCGAAACTTTCCTCGCTTGGTTTTAGCGTAGCCACATCGATAAACTTCAATTTGGTAAAAAGAAAAAGAGACACGATAAAGTGTCTCTTTTGGGTCATATTTGTTTGTGAACGCTCTTGTATTCGTCGTAGAATCGGTAGTAGGGGCAGGCGGATTTGCCGTAGCGAAGGCGCTCGATGTCGTCTTGGTCGATGTTGACGGTACAAACGTAGGAGTCGGTATATTCGTCGTAGTCGTAAAATTCGCAGCTCTCGCAGGAGCCGAAAACCTGTTTCTTTTCCATGGCGCGTTCCCCCTTTCGTTTTTATCATTATATTCTTTTTTGCGTGACTTGTCAAGATGAAAAAGGGACTTTACTTTTTGAGAAAGATGTGATAAAATAAAGAAAAGGATTTTTACGGAAGGGATATATCATGACGGATAGGGAAAGATTTATTGAGATTTACAAGAAGAATATCAAGCGCGAGGGAGCCGACAAGCTTTTGGAGTATCTTTGCTCGGACGCGTGCGATTTCTTCGCCGCACCTGCCAGCACCCGTTATCACGGCGCGTACGCGGGCGGACTTTTGGAGCATAGCCTCAATGTCTACGACTGCCTTTGCGATTATCTTTCAAGGAGCAGGGCAAAGGAAAAATACGGCATGAACTATTCGGACGAGACGGTGGCCATCGTTGCGCTTTTGCACGATCTCTGTAAGGTCAATTTCTATGTGGAGACCACGCGCAACGTCAAGGAAAACGGCGTGTGGAAGACGGTCCCCTATTACAGTATCGACGATAAGCTCCCTTACGGACACGGCGAAAAGTCGGTCTACATCGTTTCGGGCTATATGCGCCTGACGCGTGACGAGGCTTTTGCCATTCGTTATCATATGGGCTTTGCGGGCGCGGAGAGCGTGAACGCCATCGGCAATATCGGCAAGGCGTTTGAGATGTTCCCGATCGCGTTTGCTCTGTCGGTTGCCGACATGGAGGCGTCCTATTATATCGAAGGTTTGCCTAAGAATTAAAGGAGAAAATGTATGCTTGACAGTCACGAAAAGCAGTTTCATATTCCGCTATCCAAAGGAGAAGTGGGCAAGTATTGCATTCTTCCCGGGGATCCCGGAAGGTGCGAGAAAATAGCCCAATTTCTCGACAAACCATCTCATTTGGTACAGAATAGAGAGTATAACGTGTGGGAGGGGTGGCTTCTCGGCGAAAAGGTTACAGTCTGCTCGACGGGCATTGGCGGCCCTTCGACTGCGATCGCCGTGGAGGAGCTTGTAGCGTGCGGCGCCGAGGTCCTCATCCGCGTGGGTACCTGTGGCGGCATTTCGCTTGACGTGAAAAGCGGGGACGCGGTGATCGCCACGGGCGCGGTGCGGCAGGACGGAACCAGCCACGAATACGCGCCGCCCGAATTTCCCGCCGTGCCCGACGCGCGCGTTTTGTTTGCGCTCGTTCGTGCGGCCGAGGCACTTGGCTATCCGAACCGAACGGGTGTGGTGCAGAGCAAGGATTCCTTTTACGGTCAGCATTCTCCGAAGCGAATGCCGACGGCCTCCGCGCTCCTTGAAAAATGGGAGGCGTGGAAACGGCTTGGGGTTTTGGCGAGTGAGATGGAGGCGTCAACTCTCTTTACCGTGGGCGCGTCACTTGGTGTGAAGACCGGCGCGGTCTTTCACTGCATTTGGAATCAAGAGCGCTTTGACGCGGGGCTGGATACGGCCGCCGACGAGAAGCACGATACCGAGCGTGCGATCCGCGTGGCGATCGAGGCCATTCGCCTTTTGATTGCCGAGCAAAAATGAATTTTATTTGCCGAGACAGGCAGAAAGGATAACATTATGAACTATACCATTGAAAACGAGGCGCTCCGCGTGGAATTTTCCGACCTTGGTGCCGAAATGATGTCGCTGGTGGGCAAAAAGACCGGCTTTGAGTATCTGTGGCAGGGCGATCCTACCTATTGGAAGGGACGCGCTACCATCCTTTTCCCCATTTGCGGCCGACTGACCGAGGGCAAGTACACCTATCGCGGCAAGGAATACGAGATGATCCTTCACGGCTTTGCCAAGCGTCAGGTGTTCACCGTGGTTGAGCAGAAGGCCGACGCCATCACCTTCGAGCTTCGTCCGAACGAGGAGACCAAGAAGGCGTATCCCTTTGACTTTATTTTCCGCGTGATCTACACGCTCGACGGTGCTTCGGTTCGCACCACCATGGCCGTAGAGAACAACGGTAGCGAGGTGCTTCCGTTCTCGGTTGGCGGTCACCCCGGCTTCAACATTCCCTTCGTTGCGGGTGAGAGCTTTGAGGACTATTACATGGAATTCAAGTGCGCAAAGCCCACCGAGGCTTTGGTGATGTCGCCCACTTGCTATTACACGGGCAAGAACGAGCCCTTCGCGCTTCGCGACGGCCGTTTCCTTGACATGAAGCACAGTCTCTTTGACAACGACGCCATCTTCCTTGAGGGTATGTGCAATCACGTTTCGCTCAAGTCTAAGAAGAACGATCGCGCGGTGAGCGTGTATTTTGAGGACATGACCCACCTCGGCTTCTGGCACGCGCCCAAGAGCGAGGCACCCTACGTTTGCATCGAGCCCTGGCACGGAGTTCCCGCATATCAGGACAAGATCGACGATATGGAGACCAAGAACGAGATCATGCACCTTCCCGTTGGGGAGAAGTACAGCAACTTCTTTGACGTGATCATTACCGAATAAGAAACAAAAAAACATATGCCAAAGTGTATCTTTTGATACACTTTGGCGTTTTTTTATTTGTAAAACAGAAGGAGAAGTAAAAGAAGCAGGATGTCGTCGTCCGACTCGTTTTGCGAGAGCAGAAGCAGAACGCCGAGAAGGAGGAGATCCTCGGCACCGAGATCACCGAGGAGCCCTCCGCCGCCAAGTCCCTTGGGCTTGGGAGGAAGCAGAGAGGAGAGGAACGACGGGGGTGCTTTTTTGGGAGTGGCCGATGCCGTACGGCTTTCGGGGGCGGTGATAGGCTCGGCTACCTCCTCCGTGGTCGGCGAGGGTGCGGGTATGTCAGTGGTCGCGGCAATCGGTGTTTCCATCGGATCGGGTGACGTGGGCGGCAACGCCACGGGAGGCTCGGGGGTGGTGCTGCTACCGTGGAAGGCGTTGCCGCGATAGTTTTCGGGAATATGGTAGGGCTCCTTTGGGAAACTTGAACGGGAATACACGAATTCACCTCCTGTAGTGGTTGAGATAAATTGAAGTTTATCGGGATGGCTACGCTTAAACCAAGCGAGGAAAGTTTCGGTCAAGCCTTTTCAAAGGGTTGCGGGGATTGGGGCAGCGCCCCAAGAAAACGGCGTTTCTTTGCAAAGCTTTCTTTGCGCCTCGGGGGTCAAAGAATGCGTCCGGATTGTTTTTGCTGAGCAATACCTCTGTCCCTTGCAAGCGCAAGAGTTTCTGACGCTTTTTTCTTTGCCACTAGAGGCACAAAGAAAAAAGCTTTGCAAAAAAGAAATGCCGTTTTGAGCTTTCGCTCACTGCGGTGAGCGACGAGGGCTCCGCGCCCTCGCCCGCACCAACTTTTGAAAAAGTTGGATCAAAACTTTCCTCGCAGGTCTCTGCGCAACACACCGACAAATCAAAATTTGTAGGGGAGATTTTTATCCCCCCTACACGCTTTTCCTATCAATTTTCAAGTTGCTTGCCGAGGAAGCTTGCGGCGGTCATAATGAGCTTGCTTTCCACGTCGCCGCCCAGGTTGTCGTGCGGACGGTCGTCGGTATGCTCGGAAAGCGAGGCCACGCAACCGATAATGTCGCCCTCACTGATGATGGGCATAGCACAGCTTACGAAATGCGAGCCGCCGTCAATGGCCGAGAACTTGGTCGTGCCCTCGTTCCACAGATAGAGGCTGCGCCCCTCGATAATATGCTCCAGCTCCTCCGTGAGACGCTTGTCGGCATACTCCTTGCGCGACACGCCCGACGAGGCGATCACGGCGTCGCGGTCACAGATAATGACCGCCATCGAGCAGATCTTGTGCAGCGTCTCGGCGTACTGTGCGGCAAAGCCCGTCAGCTCGCCGATCGGCGAATACTTCTTAAAGATGACCTCACCCTCACGGTCCGTATAGATCTCCAAGGGGTCGCCCTCGCGAATACGCATAGTTCGTCTTATTTCTTTTGGTATAACAACACGACCGAGGTCGTCGATTCTTCTCACAATTCCTGTGGCTTTCATATATAAAAATCTCCTTGATTTTACAGATTTGTGTTGTTAGTATCTGCAAAACAAGGAGATTTATACTCGATTTATATCATTTCTTCTAATAAAGCTTCGTATGCTTTTTCTGCATACTCAAGGGCTTTTTCAATATCTTTTTCTACTCCCTTTCCGTTCTTGTAGCATTTGGACAACCACGAAAAGGCTTCATGATATCCCAATTCCGCGGCTTTTTCAAAAAGCTCAATTGCTTTGGCTTCATTCTTTTCTACGCCCCAGCCTTGTCTGTATCGTCTGCCCAATTCACACATAGCCAACGCCGAACCAAGCCCGGCGGATTTCGACCAATACTCCATCATTGTTTGTTCATTTGGCTCAACCACATCGAATCCCTTAGGATGTCCGTAAAAATTGCCCAAATAGTATGTAGCATCCGGTTGCCCTTTTTTAGCCGCTTTTGCAAACCAACTGTATGCTTCCGCAGGCTGGTCTCCCTCGAAATACAAAACCCCAAGCAAATACATGGCATCCGCATTTCCTTTTTTGGCTTTTTTAGTTAAAAAATCTTCTTTTGAGTAAAAACATCCCTCATCAATGTCATATTTCAAGTCTTCATACATTATAGCATACCTCCAAATTTGTTTTTTGTCTTTTGGCATCTTATTCATATAATAACACATACTATGGGACGAATTTCGTACATGTAAAATGTACTTACTATGATTATATCACTTTTTTGGAAAAAAGTCAATATTTTTTCCAGTCAACCATGTGTTTTCACTCCGCTGTTATTCTTTTTTCTACACTATGTATCGCCATACAAAATCTGTCGAACGGTGTCAATGTTGTAAGAGAGGGCTCGCCCTCACGGATTCTCATTGTTCTTCTGATTTCCTTGGGGATAACAACTCGCCCGAGGTCGTCGATTCTTCTCACAATTCCTGTGGCTTTCATTTTATATAAATCTCCTTATCTTTATGGTTGTGATGTTAGTATTTGTGATTTTAGGTGATTTATACTGCATCATTTGACTTTTAGAGGACTTTATGATATAATTAATATATAACGAATATACAACGATTTGGAGGAATAGTTTATGAAAAGTAAAAAATGGATCTTGGCTCTTGTTTTTTCCGTTCTCGCACTTTCCATTCTTATTTTCCTTGTATGTGGCGGCCTAAAGCTCTTCCAAAAGCCGACTGTCGATTCCCACGTCTATGACGTAACGCTCATTCAGTTGATTGCCACCCCCGAAAGATATGACGGGAAGCTTGTACGCGTAATAGGTGTCGGAAACCTTGAATTCGAGGGTGACGGCCTTTATCTCGGCAAAGAGGATTTTCTTTACCGAACGAGAAACTGCATATGGTTGGACATCTATGGCAATCCCGTCATACCGTACGAGGAATCAAAGCAATATAACGGCAAATACGTACTCGTGGAAGGCACCTTCGACAAAGATAACCTCGGACATTGGTCATTGTATCACGGTGCCATTACCGATATCACAAGATACGAGCCCGCCCTCTCGGAGCGCGAGCTTGCAGAAGGCGAGCAGGGGGCTTTCGTTGAGGATTAACGACGTCGAAAAACGGATCGAAAGCGAAAGCCTTTCCGAATGTTTTTGCGGAGTGAATTTTACGTTTTCAAACAATTTAACTCTTGACAAAGAAACAACAAGAGTGTATAATAAAAACACCATATTATTCCATAAGGAGAGTTACATATGAAAAAGTTAAGCGTTTTGATTCTTCTCATGCTTTGCATCACCATTTCGGGCGTTTACGCCGTTTGGACGTATGCAGGCACCAATGACATCGCTGACGTATATGCCGAGGCAAAGGTAACTATTGCCGACGTAGAGCTTCAGGGTGCAAACGGTACCTACCACATCTCCTCGAACTTGGTTCTCACCGTAGACCAGGCAAACGAGGACCATGAGGCAGAGCTGGTATTTGCTTCCAACAACACGGAGGAAATTTTCCTTAAGGTGACCTTCACCCCCGCAGCAAATGCACCTCAGGCCATCAAGGACAATGCCGTTCCCACCGAGATCTACTACACGGTAACCACGCCCATGCAGTATAAGATGGACGCAGAGGGTAACTACTCCGCAGAAGGTACCGCTACGGATATCTTCACCTTCTCCAACCCCTCGGATACCATTCTGAACAACACGATTACGTGGACACACGAGACCGACGGCTCCTTCTCGTACACGATGGACGAGACCGCTTTGAAGGCTGCAATCAGCCTTTCCCAGACCTTCGTGCTTGACACCAAGGCTGAGCATGACGCCTTCGGTACTGCTCTTGCAGGTAACATCGTCGTTCGCGTAACCGACGGCACGGTAAACTAAGAATCATCTCATAAATGCAAAAACGGCAAGGTGGGGAACCCCTTGCCGTTTACACTAAACCAAAAGGACAAAAACATGACGGATTATGAAATTTATGTTTTTATCTTGTGCCTCATCGTCTTCCTTTTGCTCACCGCGCTCTCTGTCGCCTGCCTTTGCATCATCACAAGGCTTTCCTTGCGACTGATTCGAGGCGGTCTTGAGGACGAAAGCATCCGAAAAGAGCATGAGAAAAAACAAAAGCATAAAAAACGAATAAAGGTTGCGAAGATTGCAGACTTCGTTTTTTCGAGCGTGATCTGTCTGCTTTTCCTTACGATGCTTGCCGGTTCCTTGGTGATAAAAAGCACAGAAAACACCTGTTGCGGCAACATCCCCACCTATCGCGTGGTGCTGACGGGTTCCATGGCCGAAAAGCATGAGAAAAACCGTTATCTGTGGGAAAACGGTCTTAATAACCACCTTCAGACCTTTGATCTGATCCGTACCGAGAAGCTGCCCGCCGAGGACGAGCTTGAACTGTACGACATCGTAGTGTACGAGGTCGACAATATGCTGCTCGTTCATCGTATCGTCGGCATTGAGCTGCCGAACGCGTCTCACCCCGACTGTTACTATTTCCTCTTGCAAGGTGACGCCGTGGAGGCGCCTGACCGCTTCCCCGTCCTTTATGAGCAGATGCGCGCCATCTATAGCGGCGAACGCATCCCCTTCATCGGAAGCTTTATTCTCTTTATGCAGTCCCCTGCCGGTTGGCTTTGCACCCTTTTGATCGTGGCATCGATCATCGCGTCTCCCATCCTTGACCGCATTTTGCAAAAGGCAAGAGACGAGCGCTTTGCTCTCATCTCCTCCGAGGAGGACGGCGAGGAAGACAAGCCCGAGGAGGATCCCAAGGCGAAAAACGAGAACGAAGCCGAGAAAACAGCCGAGGAGGTCGCACTCCTATGACAAAACGACTTTTGCCGCTTCTTCTCTCGTTTTTAACACTCCTTTCGGTCGGCGGCGTTTTCGCCACTTGGAAATATGCCGAATTCGGTGCCATGCCCGTTCAAACCGACGTGTTTCTTTCGCTTTCGGTCTTTGACTATCCCCCCGAGGAGATCCTCCCCGGCGGCGAAATGGAGGAGGCCGAGCTTGGCAAAAACCATTTTGGTCTGATCGAGCTGATCTTGTGGGAGGACAACAAGGATTACGGCTTGAACATCAACAATAACGCACTGATTCATCAGCATCTCAAAAAAAATCGCGTGATATATTCGAACCAGAAGATCTCGGGCGGAAATATGAAATTCATTCTCGACCCCAAAAATAACACGCATGGGCTTTATTACTGCATCGAAAAGGTATCAAATACCGAATACCTCTGCTACACCTTTGAGATTGACGACTTGGCTACGGCCGCCGGCACAAGCAGTGAGATACCCGTTTATCGCACGACTCTCGCCAAAACGGATCTTTGGGAGGCCACCACCAGCTACCTTGGTTACGCCCAAGTCAAGCGTTTAAGCGACCTCGGCACGAGCGCCGACCCCAATACCATTGCTTACTCCGTTGACGTCGACACATGGCACATATAACGCAAAAAAAAATCCGCCAACTCGGCGGATTTCTTTTTTGTCCATTCAATAAAAATAAATGGTTTCAAATTTTGATTTATCGGTGTGTTTGAATGGTTGCACTTGGGCGAGAAATTGAGTATGAAAGGCTCCCTCCGGGAGGGAGCTGGCGCCGAGTAGGCGACTGAAGGAGCCCGCGCAACTATAAAGTCTGCAAGCACAATGAAGTCGCGCAGGCTCCTTCCACCGCCAATGGCGGTCCCCCTCCCTCTCGGAGGGAGGCTTGGGTTATGTGCCTCGTTCGTACAATCATAGCCACACCGATAAACTTCAATTTGTAAAAATCACAGCTTACAACTTATTTTTTCATCTCGGCTTCCACGGCGGTTCCGATCTCACGGCGGAGCGCCACAAACTCATCACTCGTCACGTCCACCGAGGTAAGCGAGGAGGTGGCCTTATTGACGCGCTCTACCACCCAATCTCTGCCAAAAAGTTCTTCGGCAAGATAAAAGAGCTCAATATCGTCCACGCCGTCTCGCATGATCTTCAGGCGTATCGACGCCACGGGGCCGTCCACCCCTACGGGCTCGCCGGGGTAAATGAGAATACCGTCCCCGTAAATGCCGTCGCCAAAGGTATCGAGGCACTTCCACGGATCCTTTTCGGGAAGTCGGTCGTAATAGGTAGCGTTCCAATATAGGAAGCCGTCGATCTCGCGCTGATACATCTGCCAAAACAGCACGCGGCTGCCAATGCCCTCATCGTCCAAGCGTACGTTCAGATAGGGCTTGGGCGGATTGTTGCAAACGTAGGCCCACACCTCGTCGCCCCACTTTTGATTTTCTTTCATGCGCTCGGCAAAGGAGGGATATTTTGCCGCCTGCTCTGCCGAATAGATGTTCTCGTCATCCCAGCAGGAAAGCTTGGGACAATGAATATCGATGATCTCGCTCATAAACGCGATCTGATCGGTATTCTCGTCGATCTGTACGTTGGTGTAGAAGGGCGCGGTGATGCTGAAGCCTGGGCAAAGCGAGCGCAAGCGCTCACACGCCGCCTTCAGCTTGTGCGCCATTTCGAGCGTACGCGGCTCGTCCAGCGCATAAAAGCAGGCCTTTTCCAGCCACTCGGGATGATCCTTCAGCTTTTCATAGATCGCCTTCAGATACGCATCGTCCCCCACTCCAAGCTGAAAGAAGCAGGTCACGCGCGGATCCGACATATAAGCGTCGGCCTCGTCCGACAGAATGTCCACGGGAAGCATTCGCGCGCAGAAATTGTGATCAAGAAGCAGATCGTAGTGCTCCACGCGCGGCGTTGCCATCGTATGCACCGAGGTTTGAAAAGTTCTTTCCGTCGGCATGGAAAAATCCCAAACGTGAAGCGTGATCTCCGCCGCCGCCACCGCATTTCCGTCCGCATCAAGGATCGAAAGCACCAAGGCATGCTCCCCCGCAGGCGCGTCGGCAGCCACCGTAAATTCCACCAACAGCGGCTGCGTCTCATTGGCCCGAAGCTGGATCGCCTCGTCCGATAAAAGAGGCACGGCGGGATCGGTATAGGTCACGTCATGCAGCTTGGTAACGCCGTACATTTGAAACACCTGCGCCGTCACGCCGCTCGGCATCTCGGACAAACAAAAGTGAAGTCCCTCCACGTCCTCGCCCGTACGGAGCGCGATCTGCACGCCCTCGGTCTCGTTTTTTGCGGTGTAAACGACATACTTGTTCGTAGCCTCTGCGGGCTTTTCACTCTCCAAAAAAAGCTTGTCAAAGCCATGCCCCGTCCAAAGCTCAATGGTTGCCATACCTCTTTCTCCTTCGCTTTTTATTTCTGTTTGATCCATTCTTCCGTTCGGAAATCCGCAATAATAAATGTAGGGATCCTCGATACTGCCGTCGATCTCGGACAAGGTAAAGACCGTACCGCCAATGAGCGACGTACCCGTTTTGTAATAGCCACCCGTAATGGTTCCGTCTTCGCCAATGCAGTTAAAGCGATCGTATTCGCTGGATTTTTGTCCGTATTGGAAACGAACCCCCTCGTAAACGACACTCGCGCTGTTATAATGCTCGTGTCCGACAAAGATCGAATCCGCGCCCAACGCCTTCATCCCGTTCCAAACGCTGCGATCGCTATCCCAAGCATCCTTCAAGTATCTTCCGAGGTAGCCAAAATCGCCATCCAGCCGCCATGGATGCCTATCGATGTTGATACCGACCGAGGAGGAGCTATAGCCGTATTCTTGATACGCCTCAGCAAATACCGAAAGCTGAATATGAAAGGCAAACGAAATTTTAACGTCAGGGGCAAGCTCCTTGAGCGCAGTGATCTCCTCCGTATACCACTCAATCTGATCCTGTCCGAAGCCAACCTTGGTTTTGGTGTGCCCGTTTGCAAGAGACTCCTCACTTGCCTTGCTACAACCGTTGGAGTCCAACAAATAGAATACACGCTTAAGAACACCTTCTTGTACGATGCCCACCGAGTAATTTCCGTTTCCGGTCAGCGTTTTTTGCTCAAAGAGGCAATATTCGGCGTTTTCAAACTGCTCGCATTGCCAATCCGCGCCCATTTTGCTTTCATTGTCGTGATTGCCAAACACGGGCGACCACGGAATTTGAAAGCCCTCCATAAATTCGACAAAGGAGGTCAGCGCCGTGCCGTTATCGTCAAATTCACCGTAAACGACGTCACCCGTAAGAATAATATAATCGGGGTTTGTCGCCGTTATGACCTCGGTGAGATAGTCGTAGCAGCGCTCCCAAATTTTGTCGGTTGCCCAAAACTCCTTCGCCGCGCTATCAATGCGGCCGGAGCTTCGCGCTTGCGCCGCGTCGATGATCTGCGTATCGGTCAAATGCAGAATCACGGGATCGCGTCCGCTTTCCACCTCAACAAGAAAATCGGGGATTTCCAAGGCCTTCGGATCGTATATCGGTTCGGGTTCTTCGGTAATTTCAGGCTCCGTTTCCGATTCCTCGGGCACTTCGGTGGTTTCAGGCTCCGTTTCCGATTCCTCGGGCACTTCGGTGGTTTCAGGCTCCGCTTCCGATTCTTCAGGCACTTCGGTGGTTTCAGGCTCCGCTTCCGATTCCTCGGGCACTTCGGTGGTTTCGGGCGCCAATTCCGAGGTTACCGAGCTTTCGGAACTACAAGCAATCAAAAACAACGCCAAAACACCTACCAATACAAAAATCGTTATTTTTTTCATTGGTTTTTCCTTTCCCGTCTTTTATATCAATTTTATTATATCAAACTTGCAAACAGCAAAAAAGGCTTCTGCTTCCTTCTTTTTTGTATTATTTTCCCACAAAACAAAGTGAAAAAGCAGATAGAAGACAAGCCGCCATGGCGGCGGCTTGTGTTATTTATTTTCGTGATTTTCCAGACTCAGCACGAAGACCGAGCCGAGTATCAGCACCATGCCGATGCCCGAATATACTGTAATGACGTCGTGCAAGAAAACGATTCCCGTCACCGCAAGGGTCAAGGGCTCGATGGCCGACATGGACGCCACCACGCCCGCAGGAAGCTTCTCCATGGCCTTGGTGTACAGGAAGGAAGCGAGAAAGCCCGTCACCGCACCGAAGCCAACGAGCGCGATCACCAAATAAAAGGGGACGGACGCCGCGCCTTTTACAAGCTCCACGGGACTTGTAAAGAAGCAAGCCACGATCGAAGCGACTAAGAATATGTAAGTGTTGGTCGTTGCCGCCTTCACGCCGCGCTTGGCCGCCGTACGAACCGAAATACTGTAGGTAGCATAGCTGGCACAGGACAAAAAGCCGTAAAGAATGCCTACGGGCGCAAAAACCATGCCTCCGACGATCCCCGTGACCAGCGCGCAGCCTCCCACCGCCGCCAAGACCGCAAGACCCTTGCGGAGCGTGAATTTTTCGCCCCAGAAGATCGTGGAAAAGATCATCACAAAGATGGGCGCCATATTGAGAATGACCGCCGCCGTGGAGGTGGAGGAGTTCTCGATCGCCATATAATAGAAGGAAGCCATCGTGAAGAACACGACGCCGCCAAGTGCCAACGGCAAAAACTGACGGAAGGTGATCTTCAAACTCTTCGAGTCAGTAAAAAGTGCCATCAAAAGTGCTAAGATCGCACTCACGGCGCTTCGCACGAAAGCAAGCTGAAGCGAAGAAAAGTGCGGCGCGAGAAAATGAACGAAAAGGCCTGCACTACCCCAAGAAAGTCCGGCAAAGATGACGTAAAGAATGGGAAACTTTTTCATGTCTTGGGTCTACCCTCTATCATGCAAATTTTTCGATCACGCAACCGTCTTCGCTGATTTCAAGCGTGCAGAAGCGAGGCGTCTCGTTCTCGTAAAGACCTGCCACGGTAACATAGCGAATGCCGCCGATCTCGTTGTCGCAGCCGGGGTGGAAATGGCCCTGAATGACGAGATCCACCTTGCCGCTCGCCTCCAAAAGCTCGCGTACCTCCTGCGAATTCTTGATGATGCAGGACTTCCAACCCACATTGAAATCGAGATTCTGATGCACCATCACGATGCAGGGCTTTTTCGATTCCGCAAGCGTCTTTTTCAAAAATTCGATCTGCTCGGGCGGAATGTTGGCGTCGGTCCAATCCACGCCCGCCACGTCGTAGCGGCGCATATCCGAGCGGTAGTTCGCGTCAAGCAAAATAAGCGTATGCGATGGCGTGTCGATCGCAAAGGGAAGCTCGGGCGTATGCGAAATGGCAAGAAAATCCTTGGCCGTATAATGCAGATAGTCGTGATTGCCGGGCACGCAGTAAAAAGGAATGCCGTAGCTGTCGATCACCTTCATCACGCGCTCCAGCGGATCCTGCACCGTACCGTCCTGATTTTCACTGTCGGTAAGGTCACCAAAGCAGATGCACATCTCTGCGCCAAAGGCCTTGAAATGATCCATGACTTCTTTTATCTTCTTTTGTATGGACGATTCTCCGCCCGTTTCCTTGTCTACATCATGATAATAATGGGGATCCGAAAAAAGTCCGATTTTCATATCAATAACCCTCCCAAAAAAGAATATGTAAAATTATAACACGCCGTGAGAATTTTGTCAACACTTAGGCAAGAGGGACAAATAAGGTTTTAAGCGGAAAATCCATAGACGTCTTTACATTTCCGAGCGTTTATGATATAATGAAGCCATCAACAGTCAATGAGGTGCAAACTATGTTAAAGAATATTCCGAAAATTCTCTCCCCCGAGCTCTTAAAGGTACTTTGCGAGATGGGACACAGCGACCGTCTTTGCATTGCCGACGGCAACTTCCCCGCCGAGACCATGGGTAAGGACGCCATCGTGATCCGCATGGACGGTCACGGCGTGCCCGAGATCCTCGACGCGATCCTCACGCTCTTCCCGCTTGACACCTACGTCGAAAAGCCCGTCACGCTGATGGAGCTGATGGACTGCGATAAGGGCAGGATAAAAACGGAAATTTGGGACGAATATCGCGCCGTCGTCGCCAAGCACGACGCCCGCGGTGCTGACGCCATCGGCAACATCGACCGCTTCGACTTCTACGAGGAAGCCAAGAAATGCTACTGCATCATCGCCACCAGCGAGAGTGCCGTCTACGCGAACGTCATGCTCCAGAAAGGTGTCGTATAATTCAAATTCAAGAATTATAGAAAAGAAATGAAACTTCTATCACATCGCCAAAAGCTCGATGCCACCACAGGCATACGGGAGGTCACGCTTCTCTCGCTCACACTTCCCATCATTTTTGAAGCGGTCATGACTCGCTTGCTCGGCACGGTAAACACCGCCATCCTCGGTACATACTCGGATGCGGCAGCCGGTGCCGTTGGATCGGCAAACACGCTCATCAATCTTTTGTTTTTGTTTTTTCAGATCATAAGCGCAGGCGCCTCTGTGGTGATCAGCAATCATATCGGTGCCAAAAACGAGCAGAATACCAAGCAGGCCACATACGTCTCGATCCTGCTTTGCCTCTTCATTGCGGCCATATTGACCCCTCTGCTTCTTCTTTTCAGCCCCTCACTCATCGGCATTATGAACCTGAAGGGCGAGATCTACGCATGGGCGCTGACCTATCTCCGCATACAACTGGTCTTCCTCGTCTGTACCGCCATGTCAAGTATGCTTCTTGGCATTCTGCGTTGCTTTGGATATCCGCAATACACCTTTTTGGTCGGTATCATTATCAACGTGATCAACCTCGCACTCTGTGTCCTTGTGGTCTATTTTCCGCAATATTCGCCCATCCAAGGCGTTGCGGGCATCGCCGCGGCAAGCGTAACGGCAACCACAGTCGGCCTTTTGATCGTCGTTTTTATCTTCAAGAAGCTACACCTCGGCCCCCAAAAGCCAAAAGCCCTCCAAAGCGTTTGGATACACGCAAGGAGCATTCTGTATATCGGAATTCCCTCGGGCATCTCGGGTATGTCCTACCACCTGGTACAACTGCTCACCATGTCCTTCATCGCGCTTCTTGGGGACAAAGAGATCGCGGCGAGAGTATATTTCAACGATATTTTAAGCTACGCCTTCTTGGTGGGTCAAGGAATGGGCTCGGCCAACTCCATCATCGTGGGCAGACTTTTCGGCGCAGGCAAATATGAGGAAGCCGGCCAACAAAATCTGCGCCTTGTAAAGCGCACCGTCCCCATCAACCTCTCGATCTCACTGTTCATTCTCCTTCTCCGACGGCCGCTTCTTTCGCTTTTCACAGACGATGCGACGATCATCGCCTTGGCTCTCGGCGTTTTTGCCGTAGATATTATCGCCGAACAGGCGCGCGCCGTCAGCCACGTTTACGAATACGCCTTGAAGGCAACGGGCGACGTCTATCTTACGACCGTCGTTATCACGATCTCGGGCTTCGTGCTTGGTATCGGCCTTGCCTATTTCCTGTCGATCACCTGCGGAATGGGGCTGATCGGCTGCTATATTGCTCTTTCGGCAGACGAGATCACACGCGCCGTTGTCTCGGTTGCTCGCTGGCGTACAAACCGCTGGCGTCCCGACTACAAAAAGCACTTGCATAGAGCGTAAGCCGCTCGGCACACAAGGAGGCCAACCGCGCATTCTCTTGAATCTCGCCTTTGGAACAAAAAAGAATCGCACAAAAGAAAACGGAGTGCATAGCACTCCGTTTTCTTTTTGCAAGGATCCAACAAATTGAAGTTTGTCGGGGAGAGAACGTGTAGGGAACTTTTTGGAAAAAGTTCCCTACGACCCTCAAAAACTTTTCTGAAAATTTTTACTAAAAAGTCTGCAAAAGCAATATTGTAAGAGTTTTCCAAGTC
>JAZTWS010000091.1:0-1620 GCA_045636005.1 Eubacteriales bacterium
CGGATTGGCCAACATATCCGCAAAGACTTCAAGACGGTAGCGAATGACCGATGGGTCGGTGGTAAAATATTCCGAAAGCTCACTGTTTTTCAGCGAAATCAGATCCGTCATGCCCAGCTCGTCAAGGACGAACATATCGATGCTCGGCGTTGCTTCGCTGCGATCGTGTGCCTGCTTTGCCTCAAGGCTTGGATATATCAGAGAAAAATTGTTCAGCTCCATAATTGACCGTCCTTTTTCATAGACTTTACCATCTTAAAATAAGACAGTATATTTTATCATATTTTTTTGGTTTTGTAAAGTATTTTTTCTCGATAAAGGTTGCAAAGGGAGGAAAAATATGCTATAATGATTCGAAATCAATCGGCTATGGGCCGACGCTGGAGGAGTTTTTTTATGAAAAAGTTTATGGATGCAGATTTTCTTCTTTCTACGGAGACTGCGAAAATTCTTTACCACAACTATGCGGAAAAGCTTCCGATCATTGACTACCACTGCCATCTCTCGCCCAAGGAGATCGCCGAGGATAAGCGTTATACCAACATTACGGAGGTATGGCTTTACGGTGACCACTATAAGTGGAGAGCGATGCGTGCTTGCGGCGTTGACGAGAACTACATAACGGGTAATGCCTCGGATTACGATCGTTTCAAGGCCTTCTGCTCGGTCATGCCCAAGCTGATCGGTAACCCCATTTATCACTGGAGCCATCTTGAACTTCAGAGATATTTTGACTGCGAGCTTGAGATCTGCGAGGCAAATTGCGACGAGATCTGGGCAATCACCTCGGCCAAGCTTGCCGAGCCCGACATGAGCGCACAGAACCTCATTCGCAAGTCCGGTGTAGTTTTGGTTTGCACCACCGATGACCCTGCCGACAATCTTGAATATCACAAGCAGCTTGCTGAGAACGGCTTTGGCGTAAAGGTCCTTCCCGCATTCCGTCCCGACAAGGGCGTGAATATCGAGAGAAAGGGCATCACCGAATACATCAAGCGTCTTGGTGAGTCCACGGGCGTGGAGATCACCGACCTTGACTCCTTGGAAAAGGCGTATGAGATCTCGCTCGACCGCTTCAGTGCCCTTGGTTGCTTGACGGCCGATCACGGTATGGATAATGCCGTTGGCTTCGTAAAGCCCGATGCTTACCATGCAAACGAGATCTTCAAGAAGGCGCTGGCAAGCGACGGTGCCGACGTGACGGCCGAGGAGCTTGTGCTTTATCAGTCGCAGATGATGCGTTTCTTCGGTATCCAATATAAGAAGCGCGGATGGGTCATGCAGCTTCACTACGGCGTTATGAGAAATCCCAACCGCGAGATGTTCGAGAAGCTCGGTCCCGACACGGGGTACGACATCATCAACGGCGCGATCTCCACGGCTTCCTATGCCAAGATGCTGGATTACCTCAAGGATAATGACGGCCTTCCTCGCACCATCCTTTACTCCATCAATCCCATCGAAAACGCCGCCATCGGCACGCTTTGCGGAGCTTTCTGCATTGGTGACGGTAAGGGCAAGCCCACGGTAACGCAGGGCTCGGCTTGGTGGTTCAACGATAATTTTGACAAGTCGGATCGTAGCCATGTCGTTCTGTGAGCCAAGGAGTTGTATGACAAG
>JAZTWS010000092.1:0-3380 GCA_045636005.1 Eubacteriales bacterium
GGTAGTATATGCCTCAATGATACCGTTGACACCGTAGATGATACCCTGTGTCGGGAAATCGGGGCCCTTGACATACTCCATCAGATCGGAGACGGTGCATTCGGGGTTATCCATGCGGTAAATGGTGGCATCAATGACCTCGCCAAGATTGTGCGTGGGGATATTGGTGGCCATACCGACCGCAATGCCCACGGCACCGTTCACCAAAAGGTTGGGGAAGCGCGCGGGAAGCACCGTGGGCTCCTCGCGCTGATTGTCGAAGTTGGGCATCATCTTCACGGCGTTCTTCTCGATACCGTCCATCAGCTCCGCAGCGATCTTGGACATTCTCGCCTCGGTATAACGGTAAGCAGCCGCGCCGTCGCCGTCCACCGAGCCGAAGTTACCCTGGCCCTCCACCAGCGGATAGCGGTAGGAGAAGGGCTGCGCCATACGCACCATGGTGCCGTAAACGGCGGCGTCACCGTGCGGATGGTAACGACCCAGCACGTTACCGACCGTGGTCGCAGACTTGCGGAAGGCCTTGTCGGCGGTGAGATGGTCCTCCCACATCGCGTACATAATGCGCCGCTGACCCGGCTTCATGCCGTCTCTTACGTCGGGAAGCGCACGCGCCGTGATGACCGACATGGAATATTCGATGAAGGATTTCTTCACCTCTTTGTCCATCTCGACGTTGACGATCTTCTGATCGGGAAATTCGATGCTTTCGAGTTGTTTTTTCTGTTTTGCCATTCTTTTTTTCTCCACGTTTCTTGTCACTTCGTTGGAAATTGTAGGATGCCGCAAGAACGCTCCCTTGCGACCTCTCCTGTGGATAACTTTTTATACACAATTCGCTTTCCACAGGGTGTGAATAGCCCAAAAGGGCCTTGTTTTACCTGATTTTTCCGTAAAAACCACGCATTTTGCAAGTTTTCCACAGGACTTATCCACAAGCTTGTGGATAACTTCCTCCACACTAAAAACCGCTTTTCCACAGTTTTTTTGAGTTTTACACAGGGGATTTTTCTTAGGGAACTTTTTGAAAAAAGTTCCCTAAAACCCTCAAAAACTTTTCTGAAAAATTTTTACTAAAAAGTCTGCAAAAACTTTATTGTAGGGGTTTTCCGAGTCATTTTGGTTCTTCTTGCCTTGCAAGAAGAACATTTACGCCGCGAGCCATGCGGCTGACAAAGAGAGCTCGCTCTCTTTTCTGCGCGTGTGCTACACGCGGCTCAAAATGACGTGAAGTTTGTGCAAACCAATGCAAGAAAAGTTTTCGCCCAGCCTTTTTCGAGGTCGCGAAGCGAACTCGTAAAGGCATGGCGGGTTCCAAGGGCAGAGCCCTTGGCGTTCCCTTTTTAAATATCCAAATTCTCTGCAAATTTTGCGTTTTCTTCGATGAAGGCCTTACGGGGCTCGACCTTATCGCCCATAAGGAGCGAGAAGGTAGCGTCGCAGAGGGCGGCGTCCTCCATGGTAACCTTAAGAAGCGTGCGCTTTTCGGGGTCCATGGTAGTTTCCCAAAGCTGCTCGGCATTCATCTCACCAAGACCTTTGTAGCGGTTGATCTCGATGTTATTGCCGCCTCCGAGCTCGGCGACGATAGCGTCGCGCTCCTCGTCGGAGTAGGCGTAATGGAGCTGCTTGGAATTCTTCTTGGTGATCTTATAAAGCGGGGGTTGTGCGAGATAGATGTGTCCTTCCTCGATGAGCGGCTTCATGAAGCGGAAGAAGAAAGTCAAGAGGAGGATACGGATATGCGAGCCGTCGACGTCGGCATCGGCCATAATAACGATCTTGCCGTAGCGAAGCTTTTCCATATTGAAATTCTCGCCCACGCCGCAGCCGACCGACTGAATGATGGGCTGGAGCGACTGATTGGCCGCGATATTGAGGGTATTTGCCTTCTCGACGTTGAGGACCTTACCTCTTAGGGGCAGGATGGCCTGGAAGCGCGAGTTGCGTCCCTGCGTGGCCGAGCCGCCTGCCGAGTCTCCCTCGACGAGATACAGCTCGGTGAGCTCCACATTGCGCTCGTTGCAGTCTCTGAGCTTGCCGGGCAGCACCGAGCCGCCCTCAAATAGACCCTTGCGTCTTGTTTCCTCTCTTGCCTTACGCGCGGCCTCGCGCGCGCGGGCCGATGCCATGGCGCGATCCACGATGATCTTGGCCGACGCGGGATTTTCCTCCAAATACTCCGAGAATTTCTGACTCACGGTATTTTCCACAAGCGTACGGATCTCGGAGTTTCCGAGCTTGGCTTTGGTCTGGCTTTCGAACTGCGCGTTCTCAAGCTTTACGCTGACGATGGCGCAAATGCCCTCGCGCACGTCCTCGCCCGAAAGCGCGGCGTCCTTTTCGCGAAGCGCACCGATCTTGCGCGCATAGGAGTTTAACACCTTGGTAATGCCCGCCTTGAAGCCGGTCTCGTGCATACCGCCCTCAATGGTGTTCATGTTGTTGGCAAAGGTCACGATGTTTTCACTGTACGCCGTGGTGTACTGCATAGCAATTTCAGCCACCGAGCTGTCCTTCGTGCCCTTCATGTAGATCACGTCACTGTGAATGGGCGTTTTGTTATCTCTCTCGCAGAGAAATTCCACAAACGAGCGAATACCGCCCTCAAAGCAAAGGTCGTCCTCTTTGACCTCGTCTTTTCGCTCGTCGCGAAGCACCAAGCGCACGCCGGCGTTGAGGAAGGCCTGCTCACGAAGACGTGTTAAAAGAATATCGTAATCAAACACCGTCTCCTCAAAGATCGTGGGGTCGGGCTTGAAGGTGACCTTTACACCGTGCATACGGTCGGGCGAGGCAGGCTCCACCTTGCCGCGACGCACCACCATACCGCGCTCAAAGCGCTCGGTAAAGCGTTCGCCCTCGTAGCAGTCGTCCAGCTCCACCCATTCGGAGAGTGCATTTACTACCGATGCGCCCACGCCGTGAAGGCCGCCCGCGATCTTATATCCGCCGCCGCCAAACTTACCGCCCGCGTGGAGAATGGTATAGACCACCTCGGGCGTCGGAATGCCCTGCTTCGGGTGGATACCCGTGGGAATGCCGCGTCCGTTGTCCTCAACGGTGATGGTGTCGCCCTTGCCGATGGTGACCGTGATCTTGTCGCAAAAGCCCGCAAGCGCCTCGTCGATCGAGTTGTCCACGATCTCGTAAACAAGGTGATGCAGTCCGCGGATCGAGGTCGTACCGATATACATGCCCGGTCGCTTCCGCACCGCCTCAAGTCCCTCAAGAACTTGAATGTCACTTTCATTGTAATTGATCTGGTTGTTTTCCATTTTACACCTTCCGAATTTTATTTCGCATAGATATATACTTTTAGAAATTTTTACGGATTACAATTTTTTTCAACTTCATAATCAATCGTTTCACAAACATCA
>JAZTWS010000093.1:0-3887 GCA_045636005.1 Eubacteriales bacterium
GTCGCCGTAGAAAAGGCGGTCGATCATATTGCCGATGCCGCCGCCCGCGATCATAGTAAGCGGGATCCACATCAGCTTCTCTTTTGGACGGAACTTAATAAGATAGAAAAGAACCGCCGCAATGCCGATTGTGGACAACACAAGGAACACCCATCTGTGTTCATCAAGCATCCCCATCGCCATACCATCGTTGCGAATATATGTGAACTGAAAAACACCGGGTATTAGCGGAATGGATTCACCGCCCAATTCGGCAAGCTCCATATTCAGCATGACCAGCCACTTGGTCGCCTGATCGAGCGCAATCACACCAGCGATCACCAAAAAATACAACCACATAAGACTCTCCCTTTTCAAAAACGGACTGCTTTTCCGATGCGGAAAAGCAGTCCTTCTTACTTACGCTTCGATAATGGCCTTACACTTTGCGCAGAGGAATCCGCCCTCCTCGTCGTGCGTGCCCTCGGTCGAATAGCTCCAGCATCTTGCGCACTTCTCGCCGTCTGCAGCCTCAACCTTCACACCGATGCCCGATACCGTCTCCGAGAAGACTCCATCAGGGGTCTTTCCAAGCACAGCCTCGGCACCCGACACGATATAAACCGTGGGAAGCTCCTCACCAAAGCCCTGAAGAAGACCGTAGATCTCCTCGTTCTCGGTGTAGATCGTGATCTTCGCATCAAGCGACTTACCGATCTGCTTTTCCGCACGCGCAAGCTCAAGTGCCTTCATGACATCGTCACGCAAAGCAAACTGCTTATTCCAACGTGCCGTGACTTCTTCGAAGCAAAGTGCCTCGTCATAGCTCGGCATCTGGTTGAGGAATACGCTCTCGCGCACGTCGGCCTTGCCGTGAGGCATTGCCTGCCAGATCTCCTCGGCGGTAAATACGATCAGCGGAGAAAGAAGTCGCGTCAAAGCGTTCAGCACAAGATACATCGCGCTCTGTGCGCTTCTTCTGGGGAAGCCGTCCTTCTTGCCCACGTAAACGCGATCCTTGGTAATGTCGATATAAAGCTTGGAAAGGTTTACGGTGCAGAAGTTGCAAATCTCATGATATACAATATGGAATTCGAAATCGTCGTACGCGCGGCGAACCGTCTTCGTCAGATCGTTGCAAGCCGAGAGGATCCACTTATCGATCTCGTACATATCCTTCACGTCCACAAGGTCGGTATCGGGATTGAAATCGCCAAGATTTGCCATGATAATACGCGCGGTGTTACGGATCTTACGGTAAGCCTCGGAAAGCTGCTTGAAGATGTTGTCCGAAACGCGAACATCCACACGGTAATCGCTCGAAGCGACCCAAAGACGAACGAGGTCGGCACCGTACTTCGCGATCATTTCCTCGGGTGCGATCGAGTTGCCCAGCGACTTGTGCATCGCCTTGCCCTCGCCGTCGACTACCCAACCGTGCGTCAAAACCGTCTTATAGGGTGCGCCCTCGCCCTTTGCGCCAACGGCGGTCAAAAGAGAGGACTGGAACCATCCGCGGTACTGATCGGCACCCTCAAGGTACATATCTGCGGGCCACTTAAGGCCTTCCTTATTTTCAATGGTTGCAAAATGGCTCGAGCCCGAGTCAAACCAGCAGTCAAGGATGTTGGTCTCCTTTGTGAAGTGAGTCTTGCCACACTTCGGGCAAACGAAGCCCTTCGGCAACAGGTCGGCAGCGTCCAGGTCATACCAAGCGTTCGAGCCCTTCTCGCCGAAAATGTCCGAAACGCTGTTGATCGTCTCTTCACTACAGATAACTTCGCCGCAATCCTCGCAGTAGAACACGGGGATCGGAAGACCCCAATGACGCTGACGGGAAATGCACCAGTCGGCACGGTCACGCACCATCTGCTTGATACGCTCGCCGCCCCACTCGGGAAGCCACTGTACGTTGTTGCAAGCCTCGATTGCCTCGTTCTTGAAGGCCTCTACCGAGCAGAACCACTGGGGCGTTGCGCGGAAGATGATGGGCTGCTTGCAGCGCCAGCAGTGCGGATACCCATGCTCGATCTCCTCGGAGGCGAACAGGGCGCCGCCCTCCTTCATGTCGGCAAGGATCGCATCGTTGGACTCGGCGTAATACATACCTGCAAACTTGCCTGCGTCCTTCGTCTGATAGCCGCGGTCGTCCACGGGAACGATAACCTCAATATTGTAGCGGCGGCAGGTGATATAGTCATCGGCACCGAAGCCGGGTGCGGTATGCACGCATCCCGTACCGCTATCCATCGTAACGTAATCGGCGTTCACCACGATCGACTCACGGTCGATGAAGGGGTGCTTTGCCGTCATGTATTCAAATTCCTTACCCGCCATCGAGCAAACGATCTCGAATTTCTCAACGCCACCCTCAAGCATGGTCTTGTTGGCAAGTGCTTCGGCAACGATATAGGTCTCGCCGTTATCCGCCTTCAGAGCAACGTAGGTCTCGTCGGGGTTGAGGGCGATGGCAAGGTTGCCGGGAAGCGTCCAGGTTGTCGTCGTCCAGATGATAAAGTAAGTCTTCGAAAGATCACACATCGAAAGCTTGCCCTTGTCATCCTTTACGGCAAACTTCACATAAATGGAAGTACACTTATCGGTCTGATATTCGATCTCGGCCTCAGCCAAAGCGGTCTCGTCGTGCGGGCACCAATATACGGGCTTGAGTCCCTTATAGATGTAGCCCTTCTTGTACATCTCACCGAACACCTTGACCTCACGCGCCTCAAACTCGGGGGCCATGGCGAGATAAGGATTCTGCCAATCACCCGTTACACCGAGACGGATAAACTGCTCGCGCTGAATATCCACGAAATCCTGTGCGAACTTATGGCACGCACTGCGGAATTCCGAAACCGACATCTTCTTGCGGTCCAGCTTATTCTTCTTGATGATCGCGCTCTCAATGGGCATGCCGTGGTTATCCCAACCGGGAATATAAGGCACGCGGTAGCCGCTCATTGCCTTGGATTTATTAATGAAATCCTTGAGGATCTTGTTCATCGCGGTTCCCATGTGAATGTTACCGTTCGAGAAGGGAGGGCCGTCGTGAAGCACGTAAAGCGGCTTACCCTCTGCTCCATCCAGCATTTTATGGTAAAGATCGATCGAATCCCAGTATTTGATCGTTTCGGGCTCTCGCGTAGGCAGATTTGCCTTCATCGAAAAGCTTGTGCTGGGCAAATTCAAGCTGCTTGTGTAATCCTTTGCCATGTTTTAGACTCCTTTATTTTGTCAATCGTATTGAGCCGCTATCAAGCGGTATCTTCCTTTTTTGGTTTGCTCGGAAACGCTTTGTATCACGTATTTTCCGTGTCCTCTCACGCTGATCACCGCGTTTTCCTCAAGCATTTTATCGTTTCGCTCGCAAGGCTCGTAATCGACCTCCACAAGCCCCGCCTTTATAAGTGCCTGCGCTTTCTCGCGCGAGGTGCTTATCAGCGAAGAAACGATCGAGTCGAGCCTTGGGGACGCCACGGTATCGCTTATGGGGCGCATCCTGCGCTCCACGCGAAAATCCGCCTCCACGGTCACGGCCGTGACCTTTACCGTGTCGCTTCCCACCAAACGAAGCTCGCTCAAAATATAGTCAGCCATCGCGCCGTCACAAAAAACAAGCGCGTGGCAATCGTCCTCTACCACAATATCCCCAAGCGTGTCGCGCTTGATCCCAAGCCCCAAAAGCGAGCCGAGATAGTCCCTGTGCGACAGCTTGCGGTAACCGCTTCCCACAACCGAAAGAACGCGTACGGCATCCGCCGTATGCTCGGGAAGCATCTCCCGCAGCACCGCCGCCGTATACACACCGTCCTCTGCCTTCAAATACTCCGGCAAAACGAAAAGACGGTTTCTCTCGCTTCCGTCGTACCCGCCGTAAAAAACGCCGAAGGCATCCGACGCCGTCC
>JAZTWS010000094.1:0-6844 GCA_045636005.1 Eubacteriales bacterium
CTCCGATCGCGCCAAGCTCTTTGGTTGTAATCTGTGCCATGTTTTTCTCCTTATAAATACTTTTTCATATTCTCGGTACAGCTCTCCTCAAAGGAGATCACGTCACGGGCCAGTCTTTCCGCCTCGTCAATCTCGTCGTGCGCGTGAATGGCCTTAATAAGCTCGGTGATGCCCATGCTGCAGCCCTCGATGATCATTTGCGCGATGTGCGAGCTTGTGGCGTCGATCATGGTGTTCATCATCACGCCCATCTTGGCCGAAAGCTTGGTGAGAAGATTCTCCTCCTTGGCGCTCTTGTCCATCTCAAAAAGTCCGTCTCGTGCGCGGGAGGCGAACTCCTCGTAACGTTCGAGCTGGGCGGTAAGCTCGCTTCGCAGGCCATCGTCGGTCACCTTGGGAAGCAGATTTACGATCGATTCCCCGCCCATCTTGCAGCCCTTGTAGATCTCCTGATATAGCTCTGCCGTGCTGATCTTTTCTTTTTGCGTAGTTTCCATACGATCCTCCTTTATTTTGTCAGCATTATTGTGTCTCCCATGGAAGATATTATACATTTCGTGATTGACAAACCGAAAAACAAATGCTAAAATAAAGAAGAAATACATGCAAGGGGGAAAAATCATGGAAGTTAAGATCAAAAAGATATGTAAAAACGCAACGTTACCCAAATACGCTACCGAGTTTTCGGCAGGTGCCGACCTTTACGCCTGCTGCTGCGAGGGAGATATCGAGATTCGCGCCGGTGAAACCGCCCTCGTTCGCACGGGGCTTGCCATGGAGATCCCCGTGGGCTACGCGGGCATGATCTTCGCGCGCAGCGGACTTGCCACAAAGCGCGGCCTTGCCCCCGCCAACAAGGTGGGCGTGGTGGACGCCGACTATCGCGGCGAAGTCATGGTAGCACTTCACAATCATTCGAGCGAGACGCAGATTGTCTCACACGGTGAGCGTATCGCGCAGCTCGTCATTATGCCCTTCCTTGCGGCAGGCTTTGTGGAAACCGAAACGCTTGAGGACACCGTGCGCGGCACGGGCGGCTTCGGCTCAACGGGTAAATAAAAAAACAAATAAAACTCCCCATTGCGTGTCAATGGGGAGTTTTATTTGTTTTAATAGTTTTAATAAAGGTACAAATTTCGCTCGTCGGTCGTTCCGCCGTAAATGCCGGGCGGAATCGGAACGGGGCGCTCAAAGGTAGTGTGGAGCGTCTCTACCGTTCTGTTTTCCGTACTTCGGATGATCGCGTTGAGAATTTCAAGCGCATGATAGCCCATCTCGAAGGAGAGACGGGGAGGACGTCCCGTACGAAGAGCCCACGCCATATCGGCTGTGCCGATGCCGCGATACTGCTCGGAGAAGGCGTGATAAAGCGGAAGCTCGGTCTCGGTCACGCTTTCGGTGCCCGGAATCCCCTTCAAGAGACGCGGCTTTTCCCCAAACTGATTGGGGTCACCAATTACAAGAATACCGCGCGTTCCGTAGATCTTGAAATCGTTGTAAGTGGCGTCGTACTCCGAGGAAATATTGAGCGAGCCGAGAACACCGTTTCCAAATTCGAGCGTTGCCGACACGGTATTATAGGTATTGACAAAGAAATTTTCCTCGAATTTACTGTGGCGGGGATTGAGATAAGGACGGTTCTGCTCGCGCGTTTTCATGTATCCGCAAACGCTCTTTACGGGGCCGAGCATCTGGAACATGGCGTGCAGATAATAGCCGCCCATGTCGTAAGGAATTCCACCGCCCTCGCACATAACCGAATACTTACGGTACGCGTCGTCTGCGTCATCCTTGGTCATAAAGTATCCGCGCGCCAGATTGGCAACCACCTGTACGGGCTCACCGATGAGTCCCTGTTGCACATAGAAGTTGGCACTCTGAATACCGGCACCGAGGAAAGTGTCGGGGGCCACGGCAAACATAACGCCCTTCTCTCGACGGAGGCGGTCAAGCTCGTCCGCCTCCTCCATGGTAAGGCACATCATTTTTTCACTGTAGCAATGCTTGCCTGCCGAAAGAATGGCGCGATTGATCTCGTAGTGCGCTGACGCGTAGGTAAGATTGAGAACAAGCTCAATTTCAGGATCATCTAAAATCTCCTCATTCGTCATCTTACGAATACCGTATTTCTCCGCCTGTGCCGCCGCCTTTTTCTCGACAATATCCGAGCAGCCGACAAGCTCAATGATGCTGAACTTCTCCTTCAGCACGCGAAGATAAATGTTGGATATCATGCCGCAGCCGATGACTGCGGTCTTTACGGGCTTAAATTTCATAAGCTCTCCCTCTCTTAAATGCCTGCGTTTTTCATGAAGTTAAAGCTGGAGGTCACGCAATCGAAGGCGTTTCTGCCGTTGCATTTGTCCTGCTCAATGGCGTAGCTCTTCACACCGTTCTTCTTACATACCGAAACGATCTCATCCCATTCGAGATTGCCCTCTCCCACGGGAGCGTAAAGGATGGGTCTTGCCTCAAGCGTTTCCTCGCGCGTGGCAATGCCGAAATCCTTGAAATGTACATAATCATAGCGATCCTTATAGGTTTCGAGAAAACGGCAAATGCTTCGGCCACCCGAATGGATCCAATGCGTGTCGGGAATGATCTGAATGACCTCGGGATCGCTCTCCGCAAGGAAAATCTCAATGCCCGTGGTATTGCCAAAGCGAATAAATTCAAAGGCGTGGAAATGGTACAATAGCTTCACATCATGCTTTTTATACTCTGCTGCCACGTTGTTTAAATAATGGGCGTACATCTTGTAACCCGCCGCCGAGCTTGTGAGTCCAATGGGTATTGAGTCAAGGCGAACGTATTTCGTATCAAAAAGCTCACACTGCGACAGCACGCTACCGGCCTTTTCTTCAAGTGCCAAAGAGTCACAATAGATCGAGTCGTTCTTCATACCGAAGCGGTCGAAGATTCGTTTTACCTCTGCCGCGTCGTAATTTTCGGGAACACTGTATTGGAGCATCTCAAATCCGATGCCGGCCAACCTTTCCACCGTGTTCTCAAGTGATGCGAGGCTTCCCGTATGCTCGCGCATCGTATACATTTGAAGTGAAATTTTACTCATAATTCACCCCTCCTTTTCTTTTTCTTTATTTAATCATATTTTTTAGCGTTTGAAAAGGTAAAATTTTACAAGCCTATGGTATTTTTCAACAAAATGTGCTATAATAGAGATGATCTGTAAAAAAAGGAGCGTACTGCCATGGATCTTAACGTCTTGAATGGTGTGTCCTTTCACTTCTCACACTTGATGCTAATGGAGCAAAATTGGGAGGACGGCGAAAAATACAGCTTTTTAAAAAAGGAGCGTCCAAACGACGGGTTTATGCTGATGAACTGCAATTCTGCCGTGTATACGCTTGCCGACGGCCGTGAGCTGAAGGTGGGGCGCGGCGCGCTCGTCTATCTTCCGCACCATTCGCGCTATACCGTACGCTTTTCGCACGGTGAGACAGTTTCTCGCTCGGTTTTAATGAATTTTATTTTGGCAAACGACGAGGGTCAGCCGCTTTCACTGGGTAACGACCCCTGTATCGTATGGGAAAATACGCCAACATCCGTGCAGAATATGCTTTGGGAACTTTTGGCACTCTATAACCGCTCGACCTACCAAACCGTGCGTCTGAAAATACAAGTCTATTCCTTTTTTGAAAAGCTCCTTGAGCAAAGGCAGACCCGCAAGGGCGACATCATCGACGGCATATCCTATATTCATACGCATCTGGATGCCGATGTTTCAGTGGGCGAGCTCGCCAAGATGTGTGCCATGTCCGAGTCCTCCTTCCGCAGTAAATTCAAGGAGCAAATGGGCCAAAGCCCCACGACTTATATTATGAATGAAAAAATGGAGAGAGCGAAAGAGTTGCTGATGAGCAATGAGCTTTCAGTGGAGCAGATTGCCGAGCTTTTGAATTTTTACGACGCCACCTATTTTTGCAAATGCTTCAAAAAGGCCACGGGCATGACCACCGCGGCGTTTAAGGAACGAATGAACGAATAAAAAACATCCCCGAATTGTATCACTGCAATTCGGGGATTTGTTTATTTCATTTGCATTTGCAGTTCGGTTCCAAACGGAAGCGTTTTTTCGTTTCCGTTAAAAGAAAAACCGAATTTCTCATAAAAACGAATGGCTTTATCATTGCCTTTGAGAACCCACAACACCGTTTGGGTATTATCGGGAAGTGCTGAAACCGTTTGTTTTAATAATTCATAGCCTAATTTTTTGCCGTGATATTCTTTCAGCAAATATATCGCCAAAATCTCATATGCATTTTCGGTATCCTTGCTTTTTTCAAAGCATGAAAACCCAACGGCCTTGTTATCGACCTTGATCAAAAGTGTATTTTGTGACCACTTATGTGCCATTTGAACGCATTTTTCCAAGGTTACGTTTTTCAGATAATCTTCAGGCATCAGTCCCGTGTAGGTTTCGTGCCAAGACTTCCAATGTACGTAGCCCTTTTCGTCCATTTCAGCATCCGTGGTCATTGGACAGATCTCATATTCGATACACATTATGACTCCTTCTTTTTCAAAAACTTAAACAACATGGGGTAAAGCGCCACGTCAACGAACAGGACAACGGCGTAGCGGCAAACGCGGATCGCGTAGGAGAGCGGACTTGCCGAGGACAAGAGATCGCTCGGAAACGGCAGCTTGAGAATCTCATTGAGCCCGAGGAAAATGGCCACGCCGCCTACAAAACGGACGAGCATGACAAGCGGACGGCGGTCGTCCTCAAAGCGCACGAATTTTTCCTCAAACAGATTTCCTGCAAAAAAGCCGATCATCATGCCGAGCGAGGTAAAATAATCCTTGCTCGTGCAGTAAAAGCAACCGATGAGCGAGAGGGCGGTTATAACGGCGTAAAGGAGCCATCTGCGCTTCACTTTTCTTTGCAAAAAACTCATAAGTATTACGCAGAAAAGGCCGAGAAGCCAACCGGCGAGCACGTCGGTTGGGTAATGTACGCCGAGGCAAACGCGCGAAAGTCCGACCAAAAGCGGCAGGACAATGGCAATGGCAACAAGCCATCCCCGACGGCGATAAAACGGAAGCGAGGCGTAGACCGCCGCTGCACTTGTGGAGTGTCCGCTTGGGAAGGAATACCCTTGCGCCGCGAGGTCGGAAAGATCCGCACCCTCACTGATGGGGCGCAGGCACTCCACGCCCGCCACGTCAAGATACGGACGACGGCGCAAAAAGATGTTTTTTACCATCGGATTCAGTACAAGTGCCGTGATAATGTTCGTCCCTACGAAAATACCGAATTTTTTATCGTAGCTCCAATACAAAAAGCCAAGCACACCAACGAGGATCAGCTCCTCACCGAACATGGTGACAAGCTCGGCGATCTTCACGCCGAAATCACCAAGCAACGACTGTACCCAAAGAAGCACCTGTGCTTCCCATTCAAAATAAAAGGTATTTCCCATATGTATTCTCCGTCAGATTTTTTGTTCAAGCCAAGCGGCAATATCCGCAAATACCTCGGCGCGATTGGTCTCGTTCAAAACCTCATGTCGTGCGCCGTCGTATAGCTTCAAGGTCACGTCGGACATTTGGGCGGCAAGCATTCGGTCATAGACCTTTTTCACACCGACGCCATAGGCCCCCACGGGATCGTCGTCCCCGCTGATCATAAGGATGGGCAGATCCTTCTTAAGATTCCCTGCCCACGTCTTTTTCGACACCTTGCCGAGAAGCGTGAAAAGGTCGTAATAGCCGCGAAGCGTAAAGGTGAACTGACAAAGGGGATCCTTGCCGTAGCGCGCCACGATCTCCCTGTCACGCGAGATCCATGCGTCCTTGCAGTTTTCGCTTTCAAAATGCTTATTGTAGCCCATAAAGGCGATATTCTTTACGAAGGTACTGCGGTAACGCTCGCCGTGAAAAAGCATCAAAAAGCGCGTGAGCGCCTTACCAAAGCCCGTCGGACTATCGGGACCGCCCGTACCGCTGATCATGGCGGCATCTGCGGCTTCGGGATATTTTTCAAGATAACGTCGCGCCACAAAGGAGCCCATGCTATGCCCGAAAAGCACAACGGGAAGTCCCGGATATTCCGCTTTCAAGCACTCGGTTAGGCGGTATACGTCATCCACCAAGCATTCCGCGCCGCCAGTAAAACCTAGATCGGCCTCGCTTTTTGCCGTCTCGCCGTGGCCGATATGATCGTTTCCCGCAACGAGATAACCAAGACCGCAAAGGTAGTCGGCAAAGGGCTCGTAGCGTCCGATATACTCGCACATACCGTGGCTGATCTGAAGGATCGCGCGCGGTGCGGTTTCACGGGGAACGTAACGGTAGAAAACGATCGTATTTTGTCCGTCCGACGACGGATAGGTAGCCTTATACAAGGTATAATTCTTTTCCATGGCACTTCCCTCTTTAGTCATTCACGCCGTAATACGCCTCAAGCACCGCCGCGGCGACGCCCCCGGAATAACGTCCGGTATTCGAGCCCTCGATCACGCACGCCGAGATGATCTCGGGCGCGTTATAGGGAGCGGTACATACGAAAAGACCGTTGTCGTTATCGGTGCCGACCTGTGCCGTACCCGTTTTACCGCCCACGATCACGGGAATGTCTTCAAACAAGTAGGTAGCCGTTGCACTCTCGCTCACCATGTGCTTCATGCCTTCCATCACGGTAGACACCGTGCTCTTGCTGAGCGCGATCTCGCCAAGAACATTCGGCGTGCGGCTATATAAGATCTCGTCGGTGTAATATTCGCGCACCGAATCCAAAATATGTACCTCATAGCGCGTGCCACCGCGAAGAAGCGTGGTGACATAATTGCAGATTTGAAGCGGCGTGAAGGCGTTATCC
>JAZTWS010000095.1:0-6418 GCA_045636005.1 Eubacteriales bacterium
CTCCAAGGCAACCACCGACTTTGAGTTCCTGTTCCCGTTCGGTTGGGGCGAGCTTTGGGGCGTTGCTGACCGTACCGACTATGACTTGACGCAGCATCAGAACGTATCGGGTAAGGATCTGACTTACTTTGATCAGGAGACGAACGAGCATTACGTTCCTTACGTCGTTGAGCCCAGCCTTGGCGTGGAGAGAACGGTTCTTTCGGTTCTTTGCGACGCATACGATGAGGAGGTCGTGGACGAGGAGAAGAACGACGTTCGCGTGGTGATGCGCCTGCATCCCGCACTTGCGCCCTTCAAGGCAGCCGTGCTTCCTCTCTCCAAGAAGCTTTCCGAGAAGGCCGACGAGATCTACGGTGAGCTTTCCAAGTACTTCAGCGTAGACTTTGACGAGGCAGGCTCGATTGGTAAGAGATATCGCCGTCAGGACGAGGTTGGTACGCCTCTTTGCATTACCTACGACTTCGATTCCGAGACCGATAACTGCGTAACGGTTCGTGACCGCGACACCATGGAGCAGGTCAGAATCCCGATTGCCGAGCTTAAGGACTATATTGCAAAGAAGATTGAATTCTAAAAAATAAAAAAAGAAGCCGACGCCGTCGGCTTCTTTTTTTATGCAAGTTAAAGGAGCTTTGTTCCCGTCGTTGCGGCAACGTTTACGGCAACCTTCGTAAAATCGCCCTCGCCTATCGTCTCAAATCTTATCTCGTTCTTTCCTTCAAAGGCCAAGGCAAGAAGGTACGTGGCAAGCGATTCACTTTCGCAGGCGTATTCACCCGACGCCCTAAGACGAACGGTGGCATCCTCGGCGGCATAGAGAACGCCGTCTTTGGCGAGCGCGAGGATCTCGTCGAACGCATCCGAAACCTCGCCCGAGTCAAATTTGGCAAGCTCGTATCGAAGTGAGGTAAGGCTTGCCTGCGAGATGGGGGGAATGATGGCGTTCAGCATCTTAAATTTCAGATTGTTTAAGGGGAGAACGGCGCCGCTTGCGCTGTCATAAGCATATTTTTTTCCTTCGTTTTTTACAGTGTAAAGCATAGGTGTCCTTCCTTGATTTTATTTCCTTTTCCGTTTTTTCGGCCGTTTGTGCGTAGCGATCATGGCGCCGACGATGGAAAGTGCCACGGCAATGCCGCGAAGCCCAACCGCAAGCGGCAGGGAATGATCGGCGGCGTACGAGCCGTTAAAGAGCAGAGAAACGATCAGCATGGTGACAAGCATAAAAGCTGCGTATAACGCGCCGCAAAGGAGCGCCGAGCCACGATGGATGCTTGCCGACAAAAAGCCACCGAGAAAGGCGGAAATATATAGAACGCAAAAAGAAACGGGCGTTATGTAGCGGCAGGGGTCAGATAGGGAATAGACAACCGCCGAGAAAAGAAGCGTGAGCCCCGTACCGATCAGCAAAGAAAAGAGATATCCCTTCAGCACCGAGGCGAGAATACTGCCATCTTTCGCCTTGGGAATCGCGTCTGTAAAGCTTCTTGTTTTGCGCTTTTTTGTGTTTCCTACGTTCATAAAAGCCTCCGCCGAATATAGTTTCAATGAACCATATGCAAGCGAAGGCATTTTTATGATTGGTTTTTAGTTTTGTGCGTCCTCTGCGTGAACGTCAACGCAACGAACCGCGCTCTTGAGAATGCGGATCTTGGTGCCGTCACGGCTGGTCTCAAGCACGAGCGTCTCATCCTTGATGCTGACGATCTTGCCGATGATACCGCCGATGGTGGTGATCTCGTCACCGACAACAAGGGCGTTACGCATATTGTTTACTTCCTTTTCCTGTTTTTTCTGCGGGCGGATCATGAAGAAGTAAGCAAAAACGAACACGACGACGATCATACCGATCGAGAGCCAGCTTCCTGTCGGATTCTGACCGACCTCGCCTTCAAGCAAACGAAACATAGCGTTCATAACAATCCTCCGAAACAATGATTTATGCCTTTATTATAAACGAAAATCTTCCATAATGCAAGAGTTATTTGTAAATATTTTCGTCAGATCATAAAATTCTTCCGATTTTGTAAAAAATCGGGCGCGAAGGTTGCATTTGTGGGAAAAATGTGGTATACTTATAACGAATATTTATATTTATTTATATTTGAAGATAGATCAAGGATGGGAAGAGTATGAAAAATCCGTATTTGGAATGTGGAAAGATCGTAAATACGCACGGCGTTAAGGGTGAGGTGAAGGTGGAACCGTGGTGTGACTCCCCCGCCGTCTTTGCAAAGCTTCCGAAGGTCTATCTGAAGAAGGGAAACGACTATATTTGCCACAAGATCGTGCGCGCATCGATATTCAAGAATCTCGTTGTGACGGGTCTTGAGGGCGTGGCCGATGTGGATGCGGCTGCACTTTTGAAGGGGCAGACGCTTTATGCGGCGCGTGAGGATTTTCATTTAAAGGAGGGCGCGTATTTTATTGCCGACCTTGTGGGTCTTCCCGTGATCGATGCGGAGAGTGGCGTGGAATACGGCACGCTTCGTGAAGTGATCAATCGCGGCGCATCGGACATTTACGTTGTGGACACACCGAGCGGCGAGCGCATGATGCCCGCCGTGAAGGAATTTGTCAAGCGCGTGGACGCCGAAAACGGTATTTACGTTTCTCCCATTGAGGGAATGTTTGACTGAACTTGGAGTGACGAGAGATGAGGTTTGATATTATGACGCTTTTTCCCGAGCTTGTAGAGCGCGTGCTTGAGGAGAGCATTATCGGACGGGCGCAGAAAAGCGGCGCGATCGAGATAGAGGCGCACAACATTCGGGACTACTCCGAGGATAAACACCATCGCGTTGACGATACGCCGTACGGCGGCGGTAAAGGAATGCTGATGATGGCGCCACCGATTTCCCGTTGTCATGAGGCGATTTTGGAAAAAACGGGTGAGATCCCGCCCGAAAAAAGATGTACGGTATATATGTCGCCGCAAGGCCGGGTGCTAACGCAAAGCATGGCAGCCGAGCTTGCCGCGTATGATCAAATCGTGATCCTTTGCGGACACTACGAAGGGGTTGACCGCCGTATCGTAGACGAGATTGTAGACCGAGAGATCTCGATCGGCGATTACGTTCTTACGGGAGGCGAGCTTCCGGCTTGCATTTTGGTGGATTGCGTGGCGCGCCTTGTGGACGGGGTCCTCGCGGACAAGGAATGCTTTGAAAAGGAAAGCTTTTCGAACGGCCTCCTCGAATATCCGCAGTATACCAGACCCTTTGAGTTTCACGGTGTAAAGGTTCCCGAGGTCTTGATCTCGGGACATCACGAAAACATAGAAAAATGGAGAGAAGAGCAGGCCCTTGCGCTTACGCGCAAAAATCGGCCCGATCTTCTTGAGGAAAGGGAGGAAAGAGGCTCTTGAAGCAAAAGTCAGAAAAGGCTTTCCGCAGTGTAATTTTGGAAAAGCTGATGCGGTTGATCGAACGGATATACGGCCTTTTGATCCACGGCTTTTTTGGGAAGCTTTTCACCTCATATTCTTCGGCAGAAAAGGCCTTTACGGAGTGCGGTGTTTTTTCGCGTTTTCGCAATGCCAAGAGGCCTGAACGCTTTGCGAGTGCCATCAAACTGAAAATGGCGCGGTCGTTTGAAAACAGTTTGGTTTTGGAAACGATCGAACGGATTACTGCTTCGCTGATTTATCGCAAACTCAAGACCTTCGGTGCATTTTTTCTTTCGCTTGGTGGATACGGCCTTATTGCCTGTCTGATCCGTCGCTTTGCGTTTGGCGATGTGGAGATGGATATTCGCCGTTTGGTTATTTGCGCCACGGTGCTTTTGATATCGCTTCCGTTGATATCTTCCAAAGAAACGTTGGCAGTGGCACTTTTGAAAAGCAAATTACTCTCTCCCATTCTTTTTAACGGACTTGGGTTTCCGCGTGACACCTTTACCAAAAAAATGGTTTTCCCCAAGCGTTATGCTCTCGTGACGGCGCTTGGCATGGTGCTCGGCGTTCTTGCTGCCTTTATCGACCCCTATTTCTACGTTTTGGCAGCGCTGGTTATGGTTGCGGTGTTGGTTATTTTTCGCTACCCCGAGCTTGGCATTCTCTCTTGGATCGTGTTCCTTCCTTTCGTCGGCTTTTTTGAGCACGCCACCTTGCCCTTGACCTTTCTCGTGGCGGTGACGGATATCAGCTATATCATTAAGCTGATACGGGGAAAACGCTCCTTCCGTATGAAGTTGATGGATTATCCCGTTCTGCTTCTTTCGCTCCTGTATTTCTTTGGTGGCCTCTTCAGCAAGGGCGGCTTGGCATCCTTTTATTCTGCTCTCACCTATATTCTTTTTCTTTCGGGCTATTTTTTGGTGTTCAATCTGATTCGTACGCGGCAATGGATCAAGCGTTGCGTGGTTGCGGGCGTCCTGTCGGCCACGGTGGCAAGTCTCATCGGTATCGTTCAGATCTTTACGGGGGGCATGGAAGCCTCTTGGTTGGACGCGTCTTTGTTTTCCGGCATTAATACGCGAATCGTTTCGGGCTTTGAAAATCCGAATGTTTTTGCAGAATATTTGCTTTTGTTCCTTCCGTTTGCGCTAGCTTGCTTCTTGAAAAAGGGAAGTCGCGATAATCGGCTGATTTACGCTTTCTCACTTTTGGTGATGCTTGTGTGCCTCGTGTTTACGTGGAGTCGTGGTGCATGGCTTGGTTTTTTGGTTGGTGCCGTTCTGTTTTTACTGATCCTGTCGAGGTACTCGGTTCTCGCTCTTTTGGGTGTGGGCTTGGTTTCTCCTTGGCTTTCGTGGTTGCTTCCAAACGCCGTGGCAGACCGATTTTTAAGCATCGGCAATCTTGCGGAATCCTCGATTTCCTATCGCATTTCCACATGGCACGGTATTCTTCAGCTGTTGAACAAGACGTGGTGGTGCGGCATTGGCGTGGGAGGCGCGGCGTTTGAAGCGGTCTATCCCGGTGTGGCGATTGCGGGAACGCAAACCATAAAGCATGCGCACAGTATATATTTACAACTTTTAACCGAGCTTGGCATTCCCGGCTTGATCGTCTTTTTCTTAATCGTGTTCCTTTTTGCGCAGAACTGCTTTGAATATTTGCTGCGCGTGAAAAATCAAGAGGAAAGAGGCTTTGTCATTGCGGGCATTGCGGCGGTTTCGGCTATGCTCGTGATGGGAATTACCGATCATATTTGGTATAACTACCGTATTTTCCTGGCATTTTGGACGGTAATAGCTCTCGTGAATTCGGCAATCAAATACGGCTTTTCGGTCTTTGACCGATACAGTGAATATGAAAACAACACAGAGTATGCATCGGTGCTGGAGATCGGCACCGAGGAGCTGTGAGAAAGGTGATAAATATGGAAGAAAGAACTGGCGGATTTGGCGCGGTAAAGCGCAAGCGCGGAAGCTTCAACGTGGTTGATCTGTTGTTCGTTGCGCTTGTGGTGGCGGTTTTGTTTGCGGTGATCTTTTTGATCAATCCCTTTTCGGTCTCGGTCTTTGGCGGAAATGAGAGAAGCGTGATTTTGGAATATACCTTGGAGATCGGCTATGTGGAGGCCTCGCTTACCGATAATATTCGATTGGGGGATGAGGCGATTTCTTCGGTCAACAATGCTTCGCTCGGCAGAGTAAGCGCGGTTAGAAACGATATTCTTTATACCGAGGCCTACTATAACAGTTATACGGACGCCGTGACGATGAAGGAATATCCCGATCGCTACAATCTTCAAATCACCATTACCTCGGAGGCCACCTTTGAGGAAGGCAAGGGCTATGCGGTGAAGGGAAACCGCATTGCTGTTGGCGGGGAATATTCGGTCATGTTTCCGAATTATGTCGGAAGCGGATATTGTATTAGTATGAGAGAGGTTAAATAAGGAGGGGAGAGCGATGGAAAAAAAGAAAAACGGACTTGGCTTGAATTTAATTGATTTCGTCGTGATCTTGCTTGTTGTGATCTGTCTTATCGGTGTGGTAATTCGCGTGCGGCAGATCGACTGGTTTAACAAAAATTCGGCCCTTGAGGAGCATGAGATCTATTTTTCGGTGACCGATATTTCGTATATTTCGGAGGATGCGCTTGTTGTTGGTGACACGTTTACGCTTCGTGATAGCGGAGTTGTCCTCGGGAAACTGAAAAGCATTGATTCAGTCTTGCCTACCACGATGTACGTGAAGGATGCAGACGGCAATGTGCTTGGCGTAAACTATCCCGAAACGACGCGTATCGATGTTACGGGAACGGTGCTTTCCTCGGGTGAGATGACTGCCAACGGATATCTTCTCGGCGGAACGACGTATATTGCGCCGGGAAAGACCTACCGGGTGCAAAGCGAGCATATGGATTTTACGCTTGAAATCCTCAATATTGACAAAAATTGAGGTTTTTTTGTGAAAAATATAAAAAGTGTAAAAGAAAGTTACGCTTTTTCACGAAAAATTCATC
>JAZTWS010000096.1:0-1783 GCA_045636005.1 Eubacteriales bacterium
GGCAGTCATTCACTACCGTGGCGCCGCTTCGCTACCCTCTCGGAGGGAGGCTTGGTTTGTGCACCTCGTTCGTACAAGCATAGCCATACCGATAAACTTCAATTTATTGCAATTTATGGAAAAACCGAGGCCGTTTGGGCCTCGGTGTGTTATCAGAAGGCTTGGATTTCGTTGGCTTCGACGATCTCGGTGAGGATGTCGGGGTCGGCATCCTTTACGAGCTTGGCGAGTGCGGGGAGGGCGACATTTTCGGTATGGTAATGACCCGCGGTGACGAGGTTGATGCCGTTCTCGCGCGCCTCGGACATATGGTGGTAGGCAAGCTCGCCGGAAAGGTAGGTATCGGCACCTGCCTTTTTGGCCGCGCTCACGAAGTCGCTGCCGCTACCGCCGAGGAGCGCAACGCGGCGAACGGTTTTTTCGCCCGAAGCAAGCACCACGGGGGCGCCGAGTGCCTTTTTCACGGCTTCGGCGAATTCGGAAAGTGTGCAGGGCTCGATCTCGCCCACACGTCCCATTTCCTCGCCCTCGTTGCCAAACGGGACGGGATCTTTAAGGCCGATGGCCGCGGCAAGCGCGTCGTTCACGCCGCCCACGGTCGCGTCAAAGCGCGTGTGGAAGGACATGGCCGAGATGCCGTTCTCCACAAGCTTTATCAGCTTGCGCGGCACGGGGGCTTCGGTGGTAAGCGCGCCGATTGGCCGAAAAACGAGGGGGTGGTGCGAGAGAATGGCGTCAAAGCCCTCGCTTATGGCGCGATCGACCACGCGCTCGGTGATATCGAGTGCCAAAAGCACGCGGCGGCAAGCTCGATCGGGCTTAGGGCAACACATAAGGCCGTCGTTGTCCCACTCGCACGAGAGCGAGGCGGGAATGGCGGCGTCAAGCTTACGGTAAAGCTCGGAAACGGTGATCATAGCATTTTCTCCTTTATTTCGGTAAGAACGGTGCGTTCGTATTCGGTATCAAGCCCTGCCGCTTGCTTTGCGGCGAGGATCTCGGCAAAGGTCTTTTGCTTCGCGAGAAGAAGTTCTGCGAGCAATTCGCCGCCTCTCTCTAAATTTTTCTCGCCCACGAGAAGCGCGAGCGGCGAGAGGGTGCGGCTTTGTCCGTCGTAGGTGACCGAAAGTGTTTGATAGATGCGGCCGTCCTCCTTCGTGAGTGTCTCGTCGAGAATGGCGAAGCCTTCGCGCGCAAGGTAGGCGCGGAGCGACTCGGTCTTGGTCATGGGTTGAAGGATGAAGCGGAGGCGCCCGTCCTTCGTCCACGGGACTGCCGCCATAATCGAGGCAATAAGCTCCCCGCCCATGCCGAAGATCGAAATGTCCTCGGGGGCGTAGGGGGCAAGCTTCAAAAGCCCGTCCGACAGGCAGGTCTCGATTTTATCCGCAAGGTCGTAAGCCTTGATGTTGGCTCGCGCACTCGAAAGCGGGCCCTCGCGTACGTCGGCGGCCACAGCACCGCGAATCTTGCCCGTGAGGCAAAGATAGACAGGCAGATACGCGTGGTCGGTGCCAACGTCGGCCAAAAAACTTCCCTCGCGCACGAAGGGAAGCGCACTGAGAAGCCGTTTGCTGATGGGTGGTAACGTCATATCGTGTTCCTTTATAAATTGAAGTTTATCGGGATGCCTCCGCTTAGCCCCGCCGCAAAAGTTTTGGTCAAGCTTTTTCAAAAGCTTGCGGGGAGTGGGGCGGCGCCCCACGAAAACGGCGTTTCTTTGCAAAGCTTTCTTTGCGCCTCGGGTGCCAAAGAAAGCGTCTGGATTGTTTTTGCTGAGCAA
>JAZTWS010000097.1:0-2360 GCA_045636005.1 Eubacteriales bacterium
TTATTCTGATTGTTATTCTGATTGTTGTTCTGATTGTTGTTTTGGCTATTGTTGTTCTGGTTGTTGTTCTTGTTTTGGTAATCGTTGTTCATAACTCTTCTCCTTAAATAAACTGTAATTATAGTTTGCCTTATGTTTGAAAAATCATACATGAACTTTTTCAAAACGTATTGTTTTTTATTTTTCTTTAAAAAAGCCTGAAAGCAATGCTTTCAGGCTCTTTTTTATAATATAAAGGTTTGGAGCAATAAAAAGGCAAGCGGAATGGTAAGCACCGACAACACGTGCGAAACGAGCGCCAAGCCCGCCGCGTCGGTAGTATCCTTGCCGTACGCCGCGGGAATGACGATGGTGTTAAGTCCCATCGGCATCGACGCCACGCACATCGCGCACTTGAAGAAGGAATCGGTGAAAAAGGAATTCTTTGGCAAAAGCAAAAAGATCGCAAAAAACACAAGCGGGTAGATGAGAAGCTTTACGCCCGTCGTAAGATAGAGTCTTCCCTTCCGCAGAAGCGCCCACAGATCAAGCCTTCCGATCGTCATACCCGTAAGCAGCATCGCCACGGGCGACATACAGTCCCCCGCCACGCCGACCACCGAAAGCACCGCGCTCGGCAATTCCAGCCCCACAAGACCAATAACGAGACCTATGAGCATTCCGATCAGCATCGGATTCAAAAAGGACTTTAGCCGCTCGCCAAGCGAGATCTTGTTTTCCTCTCCCGACGCCCCCGCTATGAGCAGCACGGGCGCACCCCACGCGTAGATCGCGCACCAAAACGGCAGGGTGAACACGGTGTATTCAAAGAACAGCTCCTCGCCAAACACGCCAAGCACGATGGCGTTGCCCATAAAACCGAAGTTGGAAAAGGCAAGGCCGTAGGTAGCCATCTTGCGAAGATAGGCTTCCCGGAAACAAAGCTTTGCAAGCGGAATGGCGAGCACCACGCACAAGAGCATACTTGCCGCCCCAAGCACAAGTGTCTTCCACATCGTATCCAGCACGTCCACGTTACAGTTGCGGATAAACGTACCCATAACCAGCGCCGGCACAAACACGAAGCTTTCGAGCTTCGAGAGAACGGCGGCAGAGTTCTCGGGTATAAATCTTCCGCGCGACAGGACAAAGCCTATCAAAATAAACGCAAAAAGGAAGATCATTTGATTCAAGATCGGTGCAAACAAATTCATTTTATCTCCTTGCCGTCACGCGCGGCTCACTGCTTTTTCATAATTTGCCCCGCGTTGCCGTTCTCGATACAGATTATACCTTGTCAACGTGCAAATTCGGGAAATATTTGCAAAATTCCTTCAGTTCCTTGGTGTAGTCACCCGCCATCTCCACGAAATGATGGATATACGGGCCGTCGATGAGCTTATCCTCCACGGCCTGAAGGTCCTCGAACTCGCCCCAAATGTAAGTACCGTGCGTGAGAGGACCCTCGGTGGTCTTGCAGGTGAGCGGCAGGATCACGTAGCGGCCGCCTGTCTCGCGGTCAATACGCGCCACGGTATACTCACCGTCGCGTCCGCGGAACCATTCTCTCTGATTAACAAGTCTCGCCTGGCTGTCGGGCGCCTTCTCGGAAAGCGGGAAGGGGCCGCAGTGCCAAAGAAGCTCAGCGTTCTTGTTTTCGGGATGACGAACGGTAAACTCGCCAAAGAGAGGCTTGCCCTCGCCAAGCGTGGCGCACTTGAGAAGTGCCATGGTCATCGCGCAATGCATATCGCTCTCGCAGGAGACCATGTAACCAAGGTCATTGAGGAGTCCGTAGACCGCGCAGGGCGCAAGTCCGTCAAACATGGGAGGCGTTGCCGTCCAACACTCTGCCGAGATCACGTCCAGATTAAACTCCTCAAACAGATGCTTATAAACCGTCGCAAGCGTTGCCATGGGCTTGATGTAGCGTGGCGTCAGCTCGTCGAGCGAATAGTTATAAGTAAAGTATTTCTCGTATTCGGCGATCTCATCGGCGTAAAGCTCGGGAGCCGCCTTCATTCTCTGCTCAACAATAGCGAAGTTTATAGTCACTATACGGATACCGAACTGCTCCATAAGCTCGCCCTCGTTCCAAATAACCGAGAAAAACGGAGCAGGACGAGTGCCTATCTGACCTATGCGAAGACCCGTAAAATTCTTCACCATGCAAGCAACACGTACAAATCTCTCAAAGCCTTCCTTGAACTCGTCGGATTCCACGCGACAGCATGGCAGGTGCGAGAAAGGAACGTGGTATCTCTGCATCTGACGGGATATTCCGAAAAGTCCGCATTGAGAATCGGTTGGACGCATTCCGTCAACGTAGTATTCGTCGTCAAGAGGTGCCCACAAAAGCACGGGCTTGCCAAGCGATTTTG
>JAZTWS010000098.1:0-1524 GCA_045636005.1 Eubacteriales bacterium
CCTAAGAACCGCTTGGCCTCCGACTTCCTTGACCGAAAGGATGCGGAGAATTTCAAGGCTTACGTCCTTGGCACTTACCCAAGGCGAGAGCTTACCCGTGAGGTTGACCTTGATCATTTTTGGCATGGTGATGTAGTAAGCACCGCCGCCCATGGCGACTGCCACGTCAAGACCGCCCGCACCGAAGGCCAGCATACCGATGCCGCCGCCCGTGGGGGTGTGGCTGTCCGAGCCGATGAGCGTCTTGCCGGGAATGCCGAAGCGCTCCAGATGCACCTGATGGCAGATGCCGTTGCCGGGACGCGAGAAGCGAATGCCGTATTTCTTGGCCACCGACTGAATGTAGCGGTGGTCGTCGGCGTTCTCAAAGCCCGATTGGAGCGTGTTGTGGTCGATGTAGGCGACAGAGAGCTCGGTGCGTACGCGGGGAAGTCCAATGGCCTCGAATTCGAGGTAGGCCATGGTACCCGTGGCGTCCTGCGTCAAGGTCTGGTCGATGCGCAGCGCAATTTCCTTGCCCGCTACCATTTCGCCCTCAAGCAGATGCGCTTTTATGATCTTTTGTGCGATGGTAAGTCCCATATTTATTTCCTTCCTTTTGTTTTGTCAATGTTTTCCTTGGCGTTGCGAATGTGCTCTGCGGTAAGACGTTCTGCCTTCTCGGCGTCGCGCGCCGCGATCGCGTCAAGGATAGCGCGATGCTCGTTTACCGCATTTCTTGCACGCGTAGGGTCCTCGACCGACACGCGTCGCACCAGCTTTACCTTGCGGTGAAGCTCCAAGAGAAGCGTTTCCATCGTGCGACTTCCGCAATAGGAGAAGATCTGGCGGTGGAATTCGCTGTCGAGATTTCGCAGACTGTCGGCCGCGCCGCGCGCGGCGTAAAATTCTTGCAGCTCGACGGTTTCCGAAAGCTTTTGCCTCTCGTCCTCCGAAATGCGCGCGGCGCAACGGGCGGCGGCAAGCCCCTCGATGCGAATGCGCATCTCGTAAATATCCTCGATGTCGGCCTCGGTGATGCCGATGACCACCGCGCCCTTGCCGCTTTCCTCCACAAGCCCCTCCTGCTTCAAGCGCTGAAGGGCCTCGCGCACAGGCGTGCGGCTGACGCCGAACTGCTCGCAGGTCTTAAGCTCGGTGATGAGCGAGCCCCCCGGCAGCGTGCCGCTGAGAATTTGATTTTCGAGTGTCAAAAAGACGTTGTCGGCGATCGACTGCGTTCGTTTTTCGTCCATGATTTTTTCCTCAATCGCGGAATCTTTCGGAGAGTGCGGCGATCTTTTCTTCCAGCTCGCCGTCCGAAAGCGCGGTCTGACGGCCGTTCTCGTATTCCTCGTCGATCCAGCTCTTAAGCGCAAGCACCAGCGGGTCGCGCTTGTCGATAAGCTTGTCGTCCGAGAGGCCGTAATGCTCGTTGATCCAATACGCGATGCCCGCAAGGCCCGAGGTCTTGGTGACCATGACGCCTGCGGCGCGGTTTAGGATCTTCTTGGTGTCGAAAATGTTGTAGATCTCCTCGTCCTT
>JAZTWS010000099.1:0-3607 GCA_045636005.1 Eubacteriales bacterium
TAAGACCGCTTGGCCTCCGACTTCAAGTGCGACATCCTGATCAACGGCGCGGGCGGCAACAACCCCAGAGCCACCACTGCCAACGAATACTTCGATGCCGAAACGCTGGCAGACCCCGACACGGTAGACTTCTTTGACCTAAAGCCCGAGGGCATCCGCTTTGTGTTCGATCTGAACGTGACCGCCGCCTTCTTAACCACCCAAGTCTTTGCCAAGGATATGGCCTTGGCGGGCAAGGGCTGTATCCTCAACATTTCCTCGATGAACGCCTTCCGCCCCCTGACCAAGATCCCCGCTTACAGCGCGGCAAAGGCGGCCGTTTCTAACTTTACCGAGTGGCTCGCCGTTCACTTTGCGCCCGCGGGCATCCGTGTGAACGCCATCGCTCCCGGCTTCTTTGTTACCAACCAGAACCGCGCCCTTCTCTTCACCGAGGACGGCAAGCCCACCGCCCGCACGGGCAAGATCCTGCGCGGCACTCCTATGAACCGCTTCGGCGAGTCCGAGGAGCTGCTTGGCAGTATGCTCTTTCTCCTGTCCGATAAGGCCGCAGGCTTTATCACAGGCGTAGTTCTCCCCGTAGACGGAGGCTTCTCCGCCTATTCGGGCGTTTGATTTTCCTTTCCTTGGGACTGCTCGGTGAGCAGTCCCAAGGCCACCGAAAACCTGTCCCGAAAATAGTATTTTATATTGACTTTTCTCTTTAACCGTGATATAATACCTTACGGTCATCCGGGTGTGGCACAGTTTGGTAGTGCGCTTGGTTCGGGACCAAGAGGCCGCTGGTTCAAATCCAGTCACTCGGACCAATATGAAAAAATCAGTCCTTTTCGCAAGATAAGGGCTGATTTTTTGTTTTTTTACATCTTGAACCTCCGACGCAAAATGATACACAACTTATCCGAGCGGAAAAATATACTGAATATAGGAGGTGCAAAATGGATTCTAATGCATGGATGGCACTCGCCGCAACCCTTGGTACGTGGCTTTTAACCGCGCTGGGTGCGGCGACGGTCGTCTTTTTCAAGTCCTCCAATCCAAAGGCACTCAACCTTATGCTGGGATTTGCCTCCGGTGTTATGATCGCGGCGAGCTTTTGGTCGTTGCTGCAGCCTGCCATAGAGCGCGCAGAGGCTTCGTCAGATCTGCCTGCTTATTTTGTGGCAACATCCGGTTTTCTGATCGGCGCGTTCTTTATGTGGGGGAGTGACAAGATCGTAGCTTTCACACAGCGAAGAGTAAGCAATATAAAAGGAAGCCCAAAATCGCAGTTTAGCAGAATTATGATGCTGGTTTTGTCTATTACGCTTCATAATATACCCGAAGGCTTGGCGGTGGGCGTCGCGTTTGGCGCATTGCAAAGCGGCATCAACGATACGGAAGCGCTTATGGGCGCCATTACCGTTGCCATCGGGATCGGTTTGCAAAATTTTCCCGAGGGCGCCGCAGTCTCCGTTCCGTTACGAAGAGAAGGCTTCACAAGAAGAAAAAGCTTTTTGTACGGTCAGGCCTCGGGCATGGTGGAGCCCATAGCGGGGGTCATCGGCGCGTTGCTGGTCGTTCACGTGGAAGCGATCCTTCCCTACGCGCTGGCCTTTGCCGCCGGAGCTATGATTTTGGTTGTTGTACACGAGCTGATTCCCGAATGTCAAAGAAACCAAGAGGCGCAGCCTTACTTTGCGACCATGGGGATCGTTCTCGGATTTGCCGCTATGATGCTGTTGGACGTTATGTTGGGGTGACGCAATAAAAAAGGAGCTTTGATCCTTCTTTTACAAGAATGGGTCAAAGCTCTCTTTGTATTTTATTCCTTGCCTGTCCAGCAATAGGTACAGACCTTTTCCCTGTCTATCCCGATCGCTTCAAGCAGACCGTCTAACGACTGATAGCCCAAGGAATCGAAGCCAAGCTCCTTACAAATACGCGAAAGGAGGCATTGCCCTCTCTCGGTGCTTGCGTCCGCGTATTCCTCTAGGTGCTTCTCGCCCTCGTCGCCCTCCAGATCTTGGATCACTCTGCGCGCGATCAGCTCACGCTCGGAATTACTGCGCGAGAAGCTGAGATACTTGCAGCCGTACATAATGGGCGGGCAAGCCGAGCGCATATGGACTTCCTTCGCGCCCGCATTGTAAAGAAAATCTACGGTCTCACCAAGCTGTGTGCCTCTTACGATAGAGTCATCGACAAGCAGAAGCCTTTTGCCCTCGATCAGCTCCGGCACGGGGATCTGCTTCATCTTGGCGACCTGATTTCTCACCTCCTGATTGGCAGGCATAAAGGAGCGCGGCCAGGTGGGGGTATATTTGACAAAGGGGCGAGCGTATTCCACGCCGCTTTGCCGCGCGTAGCCCATTGCGTGGGGCACGCCGGAATCGGGCACTCCCGCGACGTAGTCGACCTCGGGAAGCTCTCCGCGCGCCATCTCATCACGAGCCATAATTTTTCCGTTGGTCACGCGCATGACCTCAACGTTCTTTCCCTCATAACGGGAATTGGGATAGCCGTAATACGACCAGAGGAAGGCGCATATCTTCATTTTGTCCCCGGCAGGAGAAAGCACCTCCATACCGTCGGGCCTCAATTTGACGATCTCGCGCGGCCCAAGCTCATAGGCATCCTCGTACCCGAGCTTGGTATAAGCGAAGGACTCAAAGGACACGCAGTGTCCCTCCTCGTTTTTACCGACGAGAACGGGCAAGCGGCCAAGCTTGTCTCTCGCGGCAATGATCTCGCCCTCCGAGGTCAAAATAAGCAGGGTCAGCGAGCCGTCGATCTCATCCTGGGCGTGAAGAATGCCCGAAACGAGATCGTCCTTTTGGTTGATGAGCCCCGAAACAAGCTCGGTGGTGTTGACCTTTCCCGAGCTCATAGCCATAAACTGATGACCGTGATCGGAATAATATTTCTCTACCAGCTCCTCGGCGTTGTTGATACAACCCACCGTCGTAATGGCGTAGATCCCCAGGTGGGAACGAACGAGGAGAGGCTGTGGATCGCTGTCGCTGATACAGCCGATGCCGCTACATCCGTGGAAGTCGATCAGATCCTTCTCAAACTTGGTACGAAACGGCGTGTTGCCGATGGAATGGATCTGGCGCTGAAATCCGCTCTTCGCATCGTGAATGATCATACCGCCGCATTTGGTTCCGAGGTGAGAATGATAGTCTACTCCAAAGAAAATGTCGAGTACGCAATCTCTCTTGGAGACTGCACCGAAAAATCCCCCCATCAGGCGAAGAAGAGCTTGTTCAGCGTCATAGGATCGACGTATGCGCCGTCCTTGTAAACACGCATATTACCGGACGCGATCTCATCGATCAGCATCACGTTGCCGTCGGCATCGTATCCGAATTCGAACTTAATATCGTAAAGATCGAGACCCTTTGCCTTCAAGTCGTCGGCAACGATCTTCGTGATGGCCTGCGTTTGCGCCTTGAGAGAATCATATTGCTCGCCCGTCATTACGCCCAGATCCACAAGACCGTCCTTGGTGACCAGCGGGTCGCCCTTGGCATCGTTCTTAAAGGTGGTTTCTACATAAGCGGGCAGATCCTGACCCTCGGTGCAGTAATCGGAATAGCGGCGGAAGAAGGAGCCGACTGCCTTA
>JAZTWS010000100.1:0-1872 GCA_045636005.1 Eubacteriales bacterium
TATCATCTATATGGGCAACGTTCCCCTGTAAAGCAGAGCGCAATCAGTACAAGCTCACGTGGCAACGGTTCGATTCTGACGATAATCCCATGAAAAAAGCAGGTCGTATGACCTGTTTTTTCCCATCCAATCCGAAGGATTGGCATGGCATCACGCGCCAGCGTGTATTTTCTCATTGTTTTACTGATTGATTTAGAGCACAAGGCTACTTTACAAAATGCGAGTTTTGTGGTATACTATAAATAACTATAAATAAATATAAGTTATAAATTTTCAAGAATGAAAGGGTTGTATTATGCGTAAAAATTTTGGAGCGAAAACATGGCTTTATCCGATGCCCGTGCTGATCGTAGGCACGTATGACGAAAACGGAACGCCCAACGCCATGAACGCGGCTTGGGGCGGCATTTACGACACCAATCAGGTCATGGTCTGCCTTGCGGATGACCACAAGACTACCGAGAATATCAAGGCGACGGGCGCGTTTACCGTCAGTTTTGCCACGGCGAAAACAGTCGTGCCTTGTGACTATGTCGGCATCGTTTCGGCAAACGACGTTCCCGATAAATTTGCCAAGGCGGGCTTCCACGCTACAAAGAGCGAATTTGTCAACGCTCCCATCATCGATGAGCTTCCTATGACGGTGGAATGTAAGCTTATAAAGTTCAATGAGGATGGCATCTGTATCGGTGAGATCGTCAACGTGTCCGCCGACGAGAGCGTTCTTGATGAGAACGGCAAGGTCGATGCGAAAAAGCTTGATCCTATCATCTATGACAGCGTCACCCACGCTTACTGGAACTTTGGCGAGAAGGTCGGACAGGCGTTCTCGGACGGAAAGAAGATCAAGTGAAAAATCAATATCTTGAGAATCTGAACAAGATCGAATTCGTCGTGACCTACGCCTGCACGGGGCGGTGCAAGCATTGCTCCGAGGGTGAGCACACGTCTTGCGGTGAGCGGATCGATCCCGAGATTGCCGCGGATGCGGTGAGCAAGATCGGGTTGGAGTACGATATTCAAACGGTGATGACCTTTGGCGGCGAGCCGCTTTTGTATACAGATGCGGTCTATGCGATCATGAAGGTCGCCAAGGAACGGAATATCCCAAAACGCCAAGTCATTACCAACGGCTATTTTTCAAAGAATGTCAAAAGAATCCGCGAGGTCGCGGAGCAACTTGCCGCGTGCGGCGTGAACGATCTGCTTTTATCGGTGGATGCCTTCCATCAGGAAACGATACCGCTGTGTCTTGTGAAGCTGTTTGCCGCGGAAGCAAAGGCGTGTGGCATCCCGATTCGATTTCAGCCCGCGTGGCTTGTGAGCGCGTCAGATGACAATCCGTACAACAGAAAAACAAGAGAGATTCTCGATAGCTTTGCCGATATGAAGCTTCCCGTGGGGGAGGGAAACGTTATTTTCCCCGAAGGAAACGCGCTGAGAAATCTTAACGAGTATTTTACGAACGAGCTTCCCAAAAATCCGTACGTGGAAGACCCCCGCGATGTGCGTTGTGTGTCCTTCTCGCCCAACGGCGACGTCCTCGGCGGAAATGTGTACAGAAACGATATTATGGAAATTATCAAGGATTATGCTCCGTGAATGGAAAAAGCGGAAACGATAAACTCGAATTTAAAAGTGAATGAAAAATGATGGAAAACAAAGATATAGCCAAGTTTTTATATGACCAACGAATAGCTCATGAAAAGCCCATTGAAAATCCCGACGGGGAATCCTTAGCGTTACTTGAATTATTCGAAGAAATAAATGCATTGGGATACGATTTTCACTATTTGGCAGACATTGATCTTCGACCTACTAAAGATGTCCGCGTTATGCAGTTTCTTTGGAAGTATTTGCCCAAAATGGAAT
>JAZTWS010000101.1:0-12225 GCA_045636005.1 Eubacteriales bacterium
TCAAAATTGCGACACTAATGATTGTAAGGATTGCCAACCATTTTGTTGCACGAGATGTGTATTTTTTCATTACATATACCTCCATTCGCCAAATTCATCGATTAGATTTATATCTAATTTGATTATATCATAAAATCACCGAAGTGTAAATATAGCGACTTAAAAAATACTTATAACGGTATTTGCCTGTTAGTTTAGCACACGTCAAAACTGTCCTTTAGAGTACGCACCATTCTCGTAATGCTTTTTTGCGTTATACGCGTGCTACGCCTTCCTTTACGGCGCAATCGTAGACCGCCTTGGCGACCACCTTGGCAACGCGCGGATCAAAGGCGCTCGGAATGACGTAGTCGGCCGAAAGCTCATCCTCACCGACGAGCGAGGCAATGCCGTGTGCGGCGGCAAGCTTCATGTCCTCGGTGATGGCGGTTGCGCGCGCGTCGAGCGCGCCGCGGAAGATACCGGGGAAGGCAAGTACGTTATTGATCTGATTTTTGAAATCGCTTCTTCCCGTGCCGACGACGGCCGCACCTGCCTTGAGTGCCAAGTCGGGCAGGATCTCGGGGGTGGGGTTGGCCATGGGGAAGACGATGGCACCCGCGTTCATGGAGGCAACCATCTCCTCGCTTACGATGCCGGGAGCCGAAACGCCGATGAAGACGTCGGCACCGCGCATGGCATCGGCCAGCGTGCCGTCAAGTCTCTGCGCGTTGGTTGCGGCGGCAAGAGCGGCTTGGGCCTCGTTCATGCCCTCCTTGCCTACGAAAAGCGAACCCGCCTTATCGCAAACGATCATGTCCTTCACGCCGAGGCGCAGTAAGAAGGTGGCAATAGCAATGCCTGCGCTTCCCGCGCCGTTGATGATTACGCGCACCTTACCGATCTCCTTTTTCACCACCTTCAAGGCGTTAAGAAGTGCCGCGCCGAGTACGATGGCGGTGCCGTGTTGATCGTCGTGGAACACGGGAATATCGCATATTTCCTTCAGTCTTCTTTCGATCTCGAAGCAACGCGGTGCCGCGATGTCCTCAAGGTTAATGCCGCCAAAGCTGCCCGACATAAGATAGACCGTGCGAACGATCTCGTCCACGTCCTTGGTCTTTAGACAGATCGGGATCGCGTCCACGTCGGCAAAGGCCTTAAAGAGAAGGGCCTTTCCCTCCATAACGGGCATACCCGCCACGGGGCCGATGTCGCCAAGGCCGAGGACTGCCGTGCCGTCGGTTACGACGGCCACGACGTTGTGGCGGCGCGTCAGGTCAAAGGACTTGCTTTCGTCCTTCTGAATTTCAAGGCAGGGCGCGGCAACACCGGGGGTGTAGGCCAACGAGAGATCCTCACGCGTCTTTACCTCTACGCGCGGTGTGACCTCGATCTTTCCCTTCCATTCGTAGTGCTTTTTGAGCGATTCTTCTGCGTAATTCATGTCGTTATTCCTCCCATGGAAAAATATATTGTGTCAGTTTATAATCGTCTCGTACCTTACTCATTTCTGCCTGCACCGATTCGTTGATCGGAACGCCGCTCTCGCGGCGCGAGAGCCAGATCTCGTATTCCTTTTCGCCTGCGGTATAGATGCGTTCCTCACCAGGTGCCTTCTTGGAAGCGCGAACGGCGCGGAGAATGTCGCCCGCTTTCTTGCGGCAGACCGCCTCGCCCATGAAGTGATCGGTGTCGATCGCGATGAAGAAGTGGCCGAGGTGGTAGGGGCGGATATTGCCGTTTTCGTCCTTGCCGTCGAGATCCTTGCCGTACATACCGTCCTGAAGTGCCGCGGAGAGAAGCTCCACGACCAGCGCGAAGCCGTAGCCCTTATAGCCGCCGAGTGCCTCACCGATGCCGCCGAGCGTGGTCAGGGCGGCACTGCCGTTTCGTATCTTTTTAAGTGCCTCGCCCGCGTCACCCGTTACGGGGTTGCCCTCGCTGTCAATGACGGTGCCGGGGTGGATCTCCTCGCCGATGCGCTCGTAATATTCGACCTTGCCGTTCTGCGTGATTGAGGTGGCGCAGTCGAAGATGAAGTCAAAGGCCTCGTCGGTGGGAATTCCCACGGTGTAGGGGTTGGTGCCGAACATACCCTCCACGCCGAAGGTGGGGGCAACCGAGGGGCGCGCGTTGGTACCCGTCATGCCGATGCAGCCTGCCTTTGTCGCCATGGTGGCGTAGTAGCCCGCGATGCCGTAATGACAGGAGTTGCGGACGGCAACCATACCCATGCCGTACTGCTTGGCCTTGGCGATGGCCATTTCCATGGCGCGATAGCCGATGACCTGTCCCATGCCGTGATGCCCGTCCACGACGGCGGTGGTGGGGGTCTCCTTGACAATTTCAAAGTCGGTAACGGGCTTTTGAATGCCCGCGAGAATGCGGTCGATATAGATCGGCTTGAAGCGGTTGCAGCCGTGCGATTCGATGCCGCGACGGTCGCTCTCAAGCAGAACGTCGGTGCAGATCTCGGCGTCCTCGCGCGGAACCCCCGCACCTACGAAGGCGTCGGTGATAAAATTTTTGGCGGTTTCCCAATCCAAATTCATTTTTGGCATAATTTTATCTCCTTATCTCTTGATTTTTTTTCTATATATGTTATAATACATTTGAGTGAATTTGTCAATTCGATCTTTACATTTTGATCGAATTGATCAAAATATGACAAATATACTGCTTTTTATTTCCAATCGTTCATTTTGGAGGGAAAAAATGTCATACAAAGACAGAGAAGGCGTGATTCTTGCCTATCTGCGTGAGCACAAGACGGCGCGTATTGAGGAGCTTTGCCGCGAGTTGTTTGTGAGCGAGCCAACCATGCGCCGCGACTTGAGAGAGCTGTATCGAGCGGGCAAGATCGTAAGGACCTACGGCGGTGCCACATATCGGGGAGAGCCGTTTGAAAATTTGCCGACGTCGTATCGGGAAAGAGAGCATTCCGAGGAAAAAACGGTCATTGCCAAAAAATGCTTGGAGCTGATTCGGGACGGGGATACGATTATGATTGACGCATCCTCAAGCGCCGATGCACTTTTGAAGCTTTTATCCAAAAAAAATTCGCTTGTGGTCATCACAAACAATGCCAAAGCCCCCATTACGCTGGCGGATACCGGAGTGAAGGTTTTTGTGACGGGTGGTGAGCTGGCCGCGGGGACGTATGCGTTCGTGGGAAGTCACGCGGAGAGCTTTTTGCGTTCCTTTTTCGCGGATATCTGCTTTTTTTCCATTCGCACACTGACGGCGGAGGGCGAGCTGACCGACAATGCCTTGGCCGAAAACGCAATGCGAAGGATCATGCTGGCGCGCGCCAAGCGCAAGGTGCTGATGATGGATTCTCAAAAGGTGGGGGAGGCGTGTTTGAATACGCTTTGTCGACTGGACGAGATTGATACGGTGGTTTGTGAGAGGGATATTTCGGCGTTTTGTCCCGCGTTGACGGGAAAGCTGCTGTTACCTTAAAAAGGAGAAGAGTATGAAAAAATTGAACTTGTCGATGTTGGAAGAGGCGTATCGCGCACACAACCAAAAGCGCGTATGTGAGAAGTATTTGGCGGGCAGTATTTGCGGTGTTTGGGACAAAGAAGGGGAGCTGTTTCGTGACACGGTTGGCTTTGCAGACCTTGCAGGGACAAGGCGCATAGAGGGAAACACGGTCTTTCGTATGGCTTCGATGACCAAGCCCGTGACCGCCGTTGCCGTTATGCAGCTGGTGGAGCGTGGCAAGCTTACGCTGGACACACCCATCTGCGCGTTTTTGCCCGCCTACGAGCGTATGCGCGTGGCACACGGCATTTTGGGCGGCAGGATCCAAAGCTCGCACGAGGCGGGGACGCTCATTACGCCGCGGCATCTGCTCAGCCATGCAAGCGGCTTGGGAAGCGGCTCGGTTGGCACGCTTCAGGCAAAGACGGTGAAGAAGGTCTTCTCGCTTGCCGCGTCGGTGGACAACTACGCCGCGAGCTTTTTGAGCTTTGAGCCTGAAACAAGCGTCCAATACAGCCCGCTTTGGGCCTTTGACGTTTTGGCAAGGCTTGTGGAGCTGTTGTCCGATATGCCGTACGAGGAATATATCAAGGAAAATATTTTCGAGCCGCTCGGCATGGTGGATACGACTTATTTCCCCTCGGACGAGCAGGCGGCAAGGTGCGCGGACTTTTTGGAAAGAGGTCCCGATGGGCTTTTCCCGCGTGCGATCTCCAAAAAGGCGGGCTTCGTCGATTTTGCGGACGGCATGGTGTGCGGCGGCGCGGGGCTTTTCTCGACGCTTGACGATTACGCGCGCTTCGCGCAGATGCTTCTCGGCGAGGGAAGTTTTGGGGACGTAAAGCTTCTGGAGCCCTTTTCGGTGAAGCAGATGTCCGAAAATCAGGTCATTTTTACCGCGCGCGGGCAGGAGGAAAATCCGTTTGGCCTTAGTGTGCGCGTTTGCGGCGAGCCAAACGGAGACAAGCAGCCTTTGCCGCGCGGATGCTTTGGCTGGAGTGGCGCTTTCGGCACGCATTTTTGGGTAGATCCTCAAAATCAGATTGCTTGTATTTATCTTATGAACCTTGCAAACGGCGGCGGCTCGGACGAGGCGGCGTCGCGTGAATTTGAGCGTGACGTGATGCGGGGACTTTGATACTTTTTGTTGACAAACGTGTTTTTTATATGGTATAATTGGAACATAAATGTATGTGGGAGGTGAGAGCATGGCGACTGCGGAAAAACCGATCTTGGTGCTCAAGCGCGAAGACCTGTTTCGCGAGGGCGAGAATATCCAGATCCAGATGTCCAACGAGTTTCCCGACTATATCGGTGTGCTCCACAAGCATAAATTTATCGAGGTGGTGTACATCCTTTCGGGACGAGCCATGCATTTCGTGGAGGGCGAGTGTCGGGAGGTCGGACGCGGCGATCTTTTTATCATCAACATGGATACGCCGCATTCCTTTGAGCCGGTGGACGATCCGTGCGATCCCTTTTTGTCCTACGATCTGCTCTTTACCGCCGAGTTCTTTGATGAGAATATGACGGGCGAGCATTTTATTGAGTCGCTCAACGATTCCTACGCCTTTTTCTCGCTCTTTGGCGGCAAGCAAAAAAAGCACCCTTATTTCAGCGTGACGGGCAGCTCGTATACCATGTTTGGCGAGCTGTTTCATCGCATTTATTTGGAGTACCGAGGCAGGGAAAAGGGCTATCTTGAGATCATTCGCGGCTACATGATCCAGCTGATCATCACCATCTTCCGTCTCAACGAGGCGGGCAATGTGCGCTCACAAAGGCAGGGCGCACAACCCGTGGAGTATGTGTTGGACTATATTCGTCGCAACTACAACCGTCGAATTGCCGCAAATGAGCTTGCCGAGAGAGTCTATTTCAATCAGGACTATCTGGCAAGGCTTTTCAAGGAGAATACGGGGTATTCGATCACGGGCATGGTGCAAAAGGTGCGTGTGGAGAACGTGTGCCGCTTGCTTTCTACGACCAATCTCACGATCGCCCAGATCGCGCGCGAGTGCGGCTTTGAGGACATGAAATTCTTCTACAAGGTCTTCAAAAAGCATATTGGCGTACTGCCCAGCGACTACCGAAAGCAAATCACACACACTTGATTTTTTTGAATAAATTTCAAATTTTGGTTTGTCGGGGGGACGCTTAGGGAAACTTTTTGAAAAAAAGTCGGAATAGACCATATCTTTACGGAATAGCCCCTTTTGTTTTTTGGAAAAGAGTTTTATAATATAGATGTAAAAATATATTGCAATAAAAAACGGAGGTAACATTATGTTTAACATTCGTGAATGGAGCAAGCAGGCCAATATCGTTGCGGATATTTTGGCGAAGGCTCCCAAAATTGACAAGACGCTCAGAGTCGGCAGGGAAGAATTCCAGCGCCGCCAGAAGCTCGTGTACGAAAGACTGAAGGAAGCCGGCTTTGACGGCGGTATCGTCTATTCGGACGAGCATTATCACGGTGACGTGCCGTATCTTGGCGGTAACACCAACATTTCGGTTGAGCCGGTCTCGGGTATCGTTGGTAAGAACGGATTTGCCATTTTGGCAGGTCTTGAGGGCTGCTACGTTGCCGAGCAGCTGTCGCCCAGAAGCGGCTGCCGCGTAGGCCGTGTGGAGATGCTGAAGCTCGCAGACGAGGAGTATCCCGTTGAGGCCGACCGTATGGAGGACGTGATCGAGGACATTTGCGGCGGCAAGCCCAAGCGTTTGGCACTTCTCACCCCCCGTGCCGTGCTTCCTCTCTCGGTCTTCGAGTGGTTTGAGGAATACGTAGGCAAGGGAAATCTCTTGGACGGACAGGAGATCTACTACAAGGTCAAGTATGAGAAGTCGGATATCGAGATGCAGCTCACGCGTCAGGCAGCCAAGATCACCGACGTGATGGTCGAGGGTATGCTTGCGGTCATGAAGCCCGGTATGCTGCAGACGCAGGTCGCGCAGTGGGGCTACGCCATCGCCAGCGAGCTTGGCGTTGAGGAGCACGGTATCGACGTGATGGTAACCAGCGGCGAGGACAACCGTTCCATCGTCGGTAAGGCTCTGAATCATGTCATTCAGGAAGGCGAGTACGTTCACCTGGGCGTTGGTCCCGCGATGGACGGTCTTACCGCTTGCCAGCGCTGCAGCGTGGTCTGCACGCAGAAGGGCGGAAAGCTGAACGAGAGCCAGGAATATTGGATGAGCTTCGTGGAGGACGCTTACCGCGTCGGTCTTGACGCCTTCATTGAGGTTGCCGAGAAGAATCTGCCCGCAAAGCTGCAGGAGCAGGCACTTGTGGACTATTTCGCACGCCGTCAGGAAGAGGTAAGCCTTCGCGTAGGCAAGCCCATCAACCTCACCCAGCTCAAGCCCTACACGGGTACGCACAATTCGGGCTACACCGAGTGCCAGGAGTTCTACGGTGCGATCACCCTCAATTCCGAGGAGCCTCTCGGCAATCAGATCGTTATGATGCTCGACGTTGCCGCACGCGGCTTTGGAAGCACCTGGAACGACGTGATCATTCCCGAGTTTGACTACATTCTTGTTGAAAAGACGCTTGGAAAGTTCGGTCGCAAGGTTGAGGTTCTCAACGATCTTCCCATTCGCGTTCAGCATTTGGTCGGAAGCGGCTATTGATAAAGGAGACAGACATGAAGTATACGTATTTTGACACTAATACCAAGGAAGTTTCGAATGACATCGGTATGATCTTCCCCGATTTCGGCAAGACCGAGAAGGAAGTTCTCGCGGTCATGAGCCCTCACGATGACGACGCCGTCATCGGTGCGGGCTACGCGATGCTTGCCGCCAAGGAGGCGGGCGCCGAGGTCTACGTTGTGATCTTCTGTCGCGGTGATGCGGGCTACAGCACCATCGAGGAGAAGGAGACCATTGAGGAGGTTCGTGCCAGAGAGACCGACGAGTGCTATGCTCGTATGGGGATTCCCGCGGACCACATTCTTCGTATGAACTTCCCTGATTTCTCTGCGATCGGCCATCTTGGCTGGGAGAAGGCAGACGGAAAGCCCGGCGATATGCCTGTGCTTCTTCGCTTCCTTCGTGAAAAGAAGGTTACCCGCGTTATGATCCCCAACCATTACCACGAGCATACCGATCACAGAGCAACCTATCTGATGAGCAGCTTTGACGTGCCGCAGGCAGGCGACGCGGCTCTTGTTGACCACGGCACGCCGCACAAGGTTCTTTCTACCCTTCAGTATTCTGTATGGGCCGACTTCGATCCCGAGGATTCCCTCGTTGAAGGCCGTACGGGCGGCTTGCGCGCCAACCGTATTCTTGCGGTTTCGGCCGACGTGGAGAAGGAGATCGACACGGCGATCGAGGCCTACGTTTCGCAGGATAAGATCATTGAGGGTCTTGTCAACTCCCGCCGTGAGCGTGAGACCAAGGACGGTCGCTTCGTTGAGCCTTACATTATCTTTGACTGCCGTCCCAAGATCAACCTGAAGCCCTACGTAGATTGGGTGGAAAATCACTAAACATATAACGGAGGATTAGAAAAATGATCGTACCAAAGCCGAAAAAATACGAAGAGCTTGGCGAACTGTCGCTTGCGTGTGCCGTCAAGGCCGATGCAGAGCTTGCGTTTGGTCTCAAGGCATTTAAGCGCATTTTCAAGAAGATCTACGGCGTGTCTCTTGCCGACGGCGAGGACGGTATCGTCGTAAAGTACGACGCTTCTCTTGAGGAAGAGGAATATAAGATCGACGGTGCCACCGTTTACGCGGCCACGCTGTTTGGCGCGAAGAACGGTCTTGCCAGCATCTTTCAGCTGATCAAGAAGGCCGATAAGGAGGGAATCACGCTCACCGAGACCCGTGTGGAGGATAAGCCCGATGCGGATTTCCGTGCCTTCTTTGCCGACCTTGCAAGACAGTGGCACGATTTTGACATTTTGCTCGGTTACGTGGATATGTGCTATCTTAACAAGATCAAGTATTTCCAGATCCACTTTACCGATGACCAGAGCTGGACGTTGCCCTTCAAGTCCTTCCCCGCAGTAGCTACCAAGGGTCGCTGCTACACGCACGAGGAGATCGCGTATCTCGTCGAGTACGCCAACGAGGCGTCGGTCGAGCTGATCCCCGAGTTTGAGGGCATCGGTCACTCCCGTGAGCTGATCAAGAACTGCCCCGAGGAGTTCGGCAACGAATACGACAAGCCCATGAACGAGAAGATCATGTGCATCGGTAAGCCTACGACCTTTAACAATGTTCGCAAGATGCTGACCGAGATGGCCGAGGTCTTCAAGTACTCGCGTTACATTCACGTTGGATGTGACGAGGCGATCCACCCCAACTGGAAATCCTGCCACTACTGCCGCGACTACATGGAGCGTCAGGGCATTGAGACCACGCTTGAGCTTTACGCGCATTTTGTGCAGAAGATCGTGGATATGTGCTTGGCACTTGGCAGAACGCCTATCGTTTGGGAGGGCTTCCACAAGGATCACAACCACCTCATCTCCAAGGACGCCATCGTTATGGCTTGGGAAAATCTGTATCAGACCGCGCCCGATCTTTTGGAGGGCGGCTTCAAGATCATCAACGCCGCATGGAAGCCTCTTTACTTCGTTGACTCCTTCGAGCCCAAGTATACTTGGACGATTCTTGAGGAGGACTTCAATATGTACCGTTGGGACAACCACCTGAAGAGCTCTGCCGCTTGTGGCGGAATGCAGCTTGAGCCGAATGAAAACGTGCTTGGTGCCATGATGTGTCAGTGGCAGTGCAACTACGAGCAGGAGCACGATCGCGTGGTGGCAAATCTGCCGGTCTTCTCCGACCGTCTTTGGAACGTCACGGATTACTATCCGAAGGACGCCTTCCCCTGTGTTGACGGTCTCACCGCTATGATGAACAAGGTATATTAAAAACAATATATGGGGTGGCAGATCGTGTCACCCCATTCTTGCAAAGGAGAAAAGATATGATCATTCCAAAGCCGAAACAGTATGAGGAGCTTGGCTCTCTGTCGCTTGCCCCCGTTATTTCTGCCGACGCCGAGCTTGCTTTCGACAAGAAGGCATTTAAGCGGATCTTTAAGAAGACCTACGGAGTATCGATCGCGGACGGCGAGGGCGGTATCGTCCTTGGGTACGACGCGTCGCTTGCCGAGGAGGAATATAAAATTGACGGTGCTACGATTTACGCCGCTACGCACTTTGGCGCCAAGAACGGTCTTGCGAGCATGCTTCAGCTCGTAAACACGGCCGACAAGGAGAGCATCACGATTACCGAAACCAAGGTGGAGGATAAGCCCGATAAGGATTTCCGTGCCTTCATGGTCGATTTGGCAAGACAGTGGCACGATTTTGACGTGCTTCTCGGCTACGTCGATCTTTGCTACATCAATAAGATCAAGTATCTGCAGATCCATTTCACCGATGACCAGGGCTTTACGCTTCCGTACCGTTGCTTCCCGAATGCCCCAACCAAGGCACGCTCCTATACGCACGAGGAGATCGCATACCTCGTGGAGTACGCCCACGAGGCGTCGGTGGAGATCATCCCCGAGTACGAGGGGATCGGTCACTCGCGTGAGATTATCAAGAACTGCCCCGAGGAATTTGGAAACGAGTACGACGGCCCGATGAACGAAAAGATCATGTGCATCGGTAAGCCGACGACCTTGGGCAACGTCCGCCTCATGCTCAAGGAGCTGACCGAGGTCTTTAAGTATTCGCGTTACATTCACGTCGGATGCGACGAGGCGCTCCATACCAACTGGACGGCCTGCCACTACTGCCGCGACTACATGAAGCGTCAGGGCATCGAGACTACGCTTGAGCTTTACGCGCACTTTGCGCAGAAGATCGTGGATATGTGCTTGTCGCTCGGCCGCACGCCGATCGTGTGGGAGGGCTTCCACAAGGATCACAACCACCTGATTTCGAAGGACGCGATCGTGATGTCCTGGGAGAACACCTATCAGCCCACGCCCGATATTCTTGCGGGCGGCTTTAAGACGGTCAATGCGGCGTGGAAGCCTCTTTATCACGTGCCTGAGAAGACGTGCCAATGGAGCATTCTCGGTGAGGACTTCTACCTCTATCGCTGGGACAACGGATCGGATAAGTCGGTAGCACACGGCGGACTTACCGTGGAGCCCACCGAGCAGGTGATCGGTGCGATGATGTGTCAGTGGGAGTGCAATTACGAGCAGGAGCACGATTGGATCGTGGAAAATCTGCCTCCGTTTGCCGACCGCGTGTGGAACGTGGAGGCGCATTACGCGAAGGACGCGTTCCCGAATATTGACGGCGTGTTTGCGATGGAAAATAAGGTTTATTAAGGAGAAAAAAGATGCTGATACCAAAGCCGAAGCGGTATGAGGCGCTTGGCGCGCTTACGATCGCTCACACGATCTCGGCCGACGAGGAGCTTGCATTTGGTAAGAAGGCGTTTGGGCGCATTTTCAAGAAGATCCACGGCGTATCCATCGTGGACGGCGAGGGCGGTTTCGTGGTGAAGTACGACGCGTCGCTTGCCGAGGAAGAATACAAAATTGACGGGGCTACCGTTTACGCGTCCTCGCACTTCGGTGCCAAGAACGGTCTTGCCACGCTCCTTCAGCTTGTAGAGAAGGTGGACGGCGAAGGCATTACGCTGACCGCCACCCGCGTGGAAGATAAGCCAGACAAGGATTTCCGTACGTTTTTTGCCGACTTGGCAAGAAAGTGGCACGATTTTGACGTGCTGATCGGTTACGTTGACCTTTGCTATATCAATAAGATCAAGTATCTGCAGCTGCATTTGGTGGACGACCAGGGCTGGACGATGCCGCTCCGTACCTTCCCAAACGCCGCGACAAAGGGCGCGTGCTACACGCACGAGGAGATCGCGTATCTCGTGGAGTATGCGCATGAGGCATCGGTCGAGCTGATCCCCGAATGCGAGTGCGTGGGACATTCGCGCGAGCTGATCAAGAACTGTCCCGAGGAATTCGGCAACGAGTACGACGGCCCGATGAACGAGAAGATCATGTGCGTGGGTAAGCCCGAGATTTTTCACAATGTGCGCCGCCTGCTCGGTGAGTTTGCCGAGGTCTTCAAGTATTCGCGTTATATCCACATCGGCTGCGACGAGGCGCTCCACACCATCTGGACGGCCTGCCACTACTGCCGCGACTATATGGCGCGTCAGGGCATCGAGACGACGATGGAGCTTTACGCGCACTTCGTTGCCAAGGTGGTGGACATCTGTCTCTCGTTTGGCAGAACGCCGCTTTTGTGGGAGGGCTTCCACAAGGAGTACAACCATCTGGTTTCCAAGGACGCGATCATCATGAGCTGGTCCAATAATTTTCAGCCTGTTGAGGAGACGCTCAAGAGCGGCTTCCGCGTGATCAACGCGGGCTATAGCCCCATTTACCTGATGGGAGGCTTCCCGAAGGATTATTCCATCGTGAAGGAAGGCTTCCATATGTACCGCTGGAATGCCTATAAGGATCCCGCAGGCGACTTTGACGGTACCGAAATCGAGCCGACCGAAAAGATGCTCGGCGCGATGCTTTGCCAATGGGTCGACAACTACGAGGGTGAGTACGAAAAGGTGATAAACAATATGCCCACTTTCTCGGACCGCGTTTGGAACGAAACGGACTACTATTCCGCGGAAGATATGCCCGACCTTGACAGGGTGATCGCAATGGAAAAGAAGGTATATTAAAAAACAGGAGCCGAGTCGTAAGACTCGGCTCCTGTTTTACAAATTGAAGTTTATCGGGATGGCTACG
>JAZTWS010000102.1:0-5246 GCA_045636005.1 Eubacteriales bacterium
GATGCGGTGGTATGCGCCCGTGAGAATGCCAAGCGGAACGGCATGGAAAATACCGAGTTTTTCTGCGGTGACGCGGGCGACGCCGAGCGTCTTGTGAACGAGGCGCTCGCCAAATGCGGCGATCCTGCGCGCACGACGGTCATGGTCGACCCGCCGCGCAAGGGGCTTGATGCGGCGCTTATCCGCTATCTTGCCGAAAAAGAGATGAAAAAGATCGTTTACGTCTCCTGCGACCCCGACACATTGGCAAGAGATTGCGCGCATTTCCGCGAGCTTGGGTATGAGATCGGTGTTGTGACACCTGTTGATATGTTTCCGAAAACAGGGCACGTCGAAAGTGTCGTGTGTCTCACACGATAAAATGAATTCTCTCCTACATAAATTTCGACGGAAATCCGCGAAATAGAACGAGGAGGAATGCGCGATGTGTACGGCAATCAGCTACAAAACCGAGAAACATTATTTTGGAAGAAATTTGGATTTGGAGAGGGGCTACGGCGAGAGAGTTGTGGTCACGCCGCGCAATTTTTGTTTTGACTTTCGCCATGTGAAGCCTTTTGCGCATCACCACGCCATGATCGGCATGGCGGCGGTGGTAGAAGGGTATCCGCTTTATTTTGAGGCCACGAACGAGAGGGGACTCTCGATGGCGGGGCTCAACTTCCCGAAAAACGCCGTCTACGGTGAGTATGCCGAGGGGAAGGACAATGTCGCGCCTTTTGAGCTGATCCCGTATCTGCTTGGAAAATGCGGCGATCTCGGTGAGGTCAGGGAAGTGCTTGGCGGCATCCATGTGGTGAACTGTAGCTTTAGCGAGCATCTGCCCGTCTCGCCGCTCCATTGGCTGATCGCGGACGGGGCAGGGGCGCTTACCTTAGAGTGTACCGCGGAGGGCATGAAGGTGTACGATAATCCGTTTGGGGTCCTTACCAACAATCCGCCCTTTCCTTTTCATCTGCATAATGTGGAGCATTATATGGGGCTTCATGCGGGATGGGTGGAGAATAAGCTTTCGCCCGCGTATGCTTTGGAAAATCATAGCTTGGGGCTTGGCGCATTCGGCCTGCCCGGTGACTTTTCCAGCACCTCGCGCTTTGTGCGCGCGCTCTTCGTCAAGGAGCATTCGGTTTCGGGCGAGAGCGAGGAGGAAAGCGTAAACCAATTTTTTCACATTCTTTCGTCGGTGGCGATGCCCAAGGGGTGCGTGCTGGCCGCAAACGGAGAATATGAATATACGAGATATTCCTGTTGTTGTAATACCGAAACGCAGACCTATTATTATACGACCTACGAGGATAGAGCCGTGAAGTGCGTGGATATGCATGCGGTTGATCTTTCGGAGGGAGAGTTGACCTTATTTTAAGGAGGAAATTATGCAAAAGTTGACTGATGTTTTGGACGGACGGGTGGAAAACCGACTTTTTCCATTTCTTTGCGTGTACGGTGACGAAAACGAGGAGATGCTCGTCGATACTGTAACGCACATCTATAATAGCGGTGCGCGCGCGCTTTGCGTGGAGTCCAAGCGCCCCAATCCTACGTTTATGACGGAGCAGTGGTGGTTTACCATGGACGTTATTCTTCGCGAGGCAAAAAGGCTTGGCATGAAGGTTTGGATGGTTGATGAACCCTTCGTTCCGTCGGGCTATGCCAATGGCGCGGTGAAGGATCATCCGCACCTCAAAAAGCGTCATCTCGTGGAGACGCATATGGACGTGCTTGGCCCTGTGGCCGGTGCCAAGATCCTTTTCAAAAAGACCGCGGCCGCCGACCAACTTCTCGGCGTATTTGCCTACAGACGCGCCGACGGCGCAAGTGAGGCGCTGGAGGGGGAGGCCATCGACCTGACGGACGGTGTGGTGGGAGATCTCTTGTACTGTGATATCCCCGAAGGTCTTCATCGCGTATTTTTCCTCTATGAAAGCACCGCTTACGCCGACAATTATCTTGACTATTTCAATCGCGACTCGGTGGAGCTTGCCATCACGGCGGTCTACGAGCCGCATTATCAGCGATATAAGGCGTATTTTCCCGACACCTTTGCGGGCTTCTTCTCGGACGAGCCGGGGCTTCGCAATCCCGCCTTTGACGCGAGCAAGCGGCTCAACGCCTTTGGCGAAAACACCGTGGGCAGACCTTATCTTGCGATGCCGTGGGGCGAGGCAGTAAGGGAGAGAATGGAGCGCACACTCGGCAGCCTTTCGCTTGCCGACCTCCTTGCGCTTTGGTATGATCTTGACGAGCGTCATACGGAGATCCGATGCGCGTACATGGACGCGGTCACCTCGCTTTTTGATGAAAATTTCAATCGAAGACTTCAGCGCTGGTGTGCCGAGCATGGCGTGATCTATACGGGACATATCGTGGAGGATAGCCGCATCCACTCGAGTATGGGCGGCGGTGTGGGACACTATTTCCGTGCGATGAATGCTTACGAGCTGGCAGGCGTGGATATCGTTCTCAATCAGGTCTTCCCGGGCTACGCGCATAGCCGTCATACGGCTAACTGCGGCGGTGGCTTCTGCGATACCGACTTTTTCCATTACGTACTTGGTCAGCTTGCCGCGTCTGCATCGCACGCGCAGCCTGCAAAAACGGGAAAAGCGTTATGCGAGATCTTCGGCGCGTACGGCTGGGGCGAGGAGATCTCTATGATGAAATGGCTGATCGACTTTATGCTGGTGCGCGGTGTGACCACCTTTGTGCCGCATTCCTTTACCACGCACACGCATGACACGGTTTTCCCACCCACCTTTTCCGCGAAGAACAACGATCCGCAGTTTGACGCACTCAAGAAGCTTTTCGGCTATATCAACCGCGCGGGCGCTCTGCTTTCGGAGGGTGTGCATGTGGCGTCGGTGGCGGTCGCGTATACGGCGTTTGCCGAGTGGTCGGATCTTCGTGCAAGCGGTCAGATAGCCCGTGTGGCGCGTCAGCTCTACGACGGACATTTGAACTTTGACATTCTCTCGGAGGACACACTGCTTGAAGGCGTTTGCGTGGAGAAGGGAAAGCTTCTTTGCAACCGCGAGTCGTTCGGGGCGCTTATCGTTCCTTATGCACCGCGTTTGCCGAAACGTCTGATTTCTCGTCTTGAGGAGCTTTCAGCGCTTGGCGTATCGGTCGTTTTCGTGGACGAAAAGCCGTTTGGCGTTTCGTTTGGCGAGGTGATCGGGCTTGAAGAGCTTGCTTCCATTCTTCGCAAGAGAGGTCTTGAGGACGTACGGATCGAAAACAACGAGCTTTTGCGTTACTACCATTGCTTTGAAGGCAAACGCAACGTATATATGTTCTTCAACGAATCGGCAAACGAGACGGTGGAGACAAGGGTGCGCGTGCAGCAGAAGGGAGATTTCCTTCGTCTTGATCTTCTGAATGGCGCGGTCGTTCGCGGGGAGAGTGGGGACGGAGTGCTTGATATCTGCCTTTCCCCCTATGAGTCGGTCCTTTTTGTGTTCGATGCTTTTTCGGAGGAGGAGCTGTCGCAGTATCCCGAAGAATGGAGCGTTTGTGCAGAACTTGAAGCGCCGAAGCGCTTTTCGGTGTATACCGCGCCCTACGACGATGCGGAGAATTTCACATATCTTACGGAGACCGAGGAATTCTTTGATATCACCGCAAGAGATCGACTTCCCGATTTTGCGGGTGTGGTTAAATATACGGCAACGTTTACGTCGGAAGAGGAATATGAGGATTACATGCTCTCGTTGGGCGAGGTCGGCGGTGCCGCCCGAGTACTCGTGAACGGCATAGATTGCGGTCTTGATATCTGCGCGCCTTATTTCTTCTCGCTCGGACACGCGATGAGGAAGGGCGAAAATCAGCTTGAGATCCTTGTTTACACACCTCTTGCAAACGCTATGCGGTGCAAAGGAAATATGTCAGACCACACAAAATCACTGATGGCGGTCTTGCCCTTAAGCTACTGTGGCATACGCGGGCCGATCTTGTTGCATGGATGCAAATGAGAGCGTTCTTCATCTTTTGCAAAAGATACGCGGCGCAACGATAGGTTACACGGCTGTCTTTTTTGAAAAAATAATGTCTTTTTTCTCTTTTCTTTTTCGCCTATTTATGCTATAATAAAACAAAGAAGAACAAACGGCGTTTTCGTCGAATCATTTTAAGGAGTTTTTTATGTACAGAATTGGTGTAGATCTCGGCGGCACGAATATTGCCGCAGGACTTGTGGACGAAACCTATAAGATCGTGTGCAAAAAGAGCGTGCCTACGGGCGCGGAGCGTTCGGCGGAGGCCATTGTGGCTGACATGGCGGCTCTTTGCCGTGCGCTTTTGGAGGAGGCAGGCGTAAGCCTTGCCGACGTGATCTCGGTTGGTGTGGCGGCACCCGGTGCCTCCAATCCCGAGACGGGCGTGCTGGAATACGCGAACAATCTTCCGTTCCGTAAGTTCCCGCTTGCCGACGCGCTTTCGGCGCTTCTTGACGGTAAGAAGGTATATATTGAAAACGATGCCAACGCGGCGGCGTGGGGCGAGGCGATCGCAGGCGCGGCCAAGGGCGCATCCAAGTCGGTCATGATCACGCTCGGCACCGGTGTTGGCGGCGGTATCATTATCGACGGTAAGGTATATGCGGGCTTTAACTTTGCGGGCGGCGAGCTTGGTCATATCGTGATCGAGCACGGCGGCGTACCTTGTTCTTGCGGAAGACGCGGATGCTGGGAGGCCTATAGCTCGGCCACGGCGCTTATTCGCATGACCAAGGAAAAGCTTGCGGAATGCGAGGAGACGGGCAGAAAAACGCTGCTCAACGATCATCTCTCCAAAGACGGTAGAGTGACGGGAAGAACCGCCTTTGACGCGATGCGCGCAGGCGACGAGGCCGCAAAAGAGGTGGTCGATACGTATCTTTCGTATCTTGAGACCGGTCTTGTCAATATCGTGAATATCTTTCAGCCTGAGGTTATCTCGCTTGGCGGCGGTGTCTCAAATGAGGGGCAGTCTTTGATCGATGCGATTATGCCCGAAGTTCGTAAACAACGCTACGGCGGCGACCTTTTCCCGGGCACCGAGCTTCGTATCGCGCAACTGAAAAACGATGCTGGCATCATCGGTGGCGCCGTTCTCGGAATGGATATTTAACGAACTTTTCGGAACAAAACGATAACTTCAAATTTTGATTTGTCGGGGACTTTATGTGGGGCGCCGCCCCACACCCCGCAAGCTTTTGAAAAAGCTTGACCAAAACTTTTTCTGAATTGGTGTGCACAAACTTTACGTCATTT
>JAZTWS010000103.1:0-4336 GCA_045636005.1 Eubacteriales bacterium
AAATGAAAATCCTCACTTAAATCCTCAAGCGAGACGCGCTCCCAAACGTGCGCCTCAAGGTAAGCGGTTATGTCACGCGCCAAACGGTGCTCCATCTTCTCGCGTGAGTGGTAAAAATGCTCCGCCGCTTCCTCGTTTTGCGCCCCCGCGCGCATCATGCGAATAAAAATACATTCCAAATAATTCTGTATCAGCTGCAGACCGCCTACGGGACGGTGCGGCTTGGGACATAGCGGATAGACCGAGACGTGAAAGCTCTCGTCACATTCCGCCATCAAAAGCTGCATCAGCCCTTTGAGATCGTCGGGAAGCTTCAAAAGCTTGTCGTGAAAAAAACGCATGGCGTTTGAGTGACACTCAAAGGTAACGATAAAGACCTTTGCCGTATGCTCCCCGTCGCAAACAACGCGGTGAAACTCGTTCGGCTTGTGGAGAACCAGCTCGCCCGCAACGGCGCAGTGCACCGTCTCGCCACCTTGAAGCCCTACCGCACCTTCGTCCACATAAACCATCTCCCAAAAGTCGTGCGCCTCACCCACGGTGGAATAATTCGGCTGAAATGCAAAACGGTAAAGCGTGATGATACGGTCGATGTTCAAAATGTTTTTCAGCGGAACGCGGATATATGCCATAAATTTTCTCCTTCTGAAAGAATGCAAGAAAGTGCAACTAAAAAGTAAAAAAATGTATGGAAAATTGCTTTTCCATCGTGTATAATGAAATTACGTTCTACGGAACTCATTGTATCACGCTTGGAAGAAAAAATCAAGCCCAAGGAGAAAAATTATGAAAGAAGTAAAAGTTGCCCTCATCGGCTACGGTGGCATTGCCAAATCCCATAAAAAAGGCTACGACGTTCTGGCGGAGCAGGACGCCCCCGTAAAGCTCGCAGCGATCTGTGACGTCAACCCCGACGCCTTTACCGCCGTTACCGCGATCAACATTGGCGGCGACGCGGGAAGCGTGGGAAGCATCGCCACCTACACCGACCTTGAGCAAATGCTATCCGAGGTCGAATTTGACATGGCTGACATCTGTCTTCCCACTTATCTTCACAAGGAATACGCCATCCGTATGCTCCGCGCAGGCAAGCACGTTTTGTCCGAAAAGCCCATGGCACTCACGAGTGCCGATTGCGCGGAAATGATACAGGTTGCCAAGGAAGAAGGAAAACGCCTGATGATCGGCCAATGCCTTCGCTTTGAGCCCTCGTATCTCTACCTCAAGCGCTGCATCGAGGACGGATGCTTCGGCAAGCTTAAAACGCTCTCGATGGAGCGGCTCAGCGGCCCACCCCGTTGGGGCTTTGAAAATTGGTTTGCCGATACCGAAAAGAGCGGCGGCGCGATCCTTGACCTGCATATTCACGACATCGACATGGCACGCTTCCTTCTCGGTGAGCCCGAGTCGGTAAGCTCGGTCACGCTCGACGGCATGACGCGCTGGTCTTACTGCAACACCCGTCTTTGCTATCCCGAAACCAAGGTCTTTGCCACGGGCTCTTGGGACGAGTCGGCTACCACGCCCTTCTCCATGGGCTACCGCGCCCGCTTCGAGAAGGCGAGCGTCATTATGACCATGGACGGCGTGAAGGTCTGCCCCGACGAGGGTAAGCCCTATGCGCCCGAGCTGCCCGAGGTAGCCGCAGGACGCGGCAACCGCATGGCCGAGGAGATCCGCTATATCGCCTCGCTCATTCTCGACCCCGATAAAAAGAACGAACACAATCCGCCCGAAAGCGCCTTAAGAAGCGTGGCTCTCGTAGAGCTTCTTCGCAAGAGCGCGGCAGAAGACGGAGAAATCATAAAATTATAAGTTAAGAGAGGACTACAACTATGAAAACTTATCCCATCGGCGTTCTGATCCCCTTTGGCGCCAACACCGACATTGAACATGAATTTCAGAAAGCAAAGGACCTTGCGCTCGACTCCTGCCAGCTCTGCATTTGGGATTCGACCTTATACGAAAACCGCGAGTATGCCGCGCGCATTCGCGAGACGGCTGAAAAAATGAACTTCACGGTTTCGGCCCTTTGGGCAGGCTGGAGCGGCCCTTGCGAGTGGAACTTCACGGGTGGCCCCGCCACCATCGGCCTCGTACCCGAGGCCTACCGCTCGATGCGCTTGAAGGAGCTGAAGGCGGCTTCGGATTTTGCCGAGTGGATCGGCGTGAAGCACATGATCACGCACGTCGGCTTTATCCCCGAAAACCCCGATCACCCCGATTTCAACGGCGTGGTGACCGCACTTCGTTGGCTCTGTGGATACATGAAGAAGAAGGGACAGTTCTTCCTCTTTGAGACCGGTCAGGAAACCCCCGTTACCATGCTCCGCACCATCCAAGCCATCGGCACGGGCAACCTCGGCATCAACTTCGACACCGCCAACCTCATTCTCTACGGCAAGGCCAATCCGCTTGATGCTCTTGACGTCTTTGGCAAGTACGTCATGAACACGCACATCAAGGACGGTCTTTTCCCCACCGACGGTATGGCACTCGGCAAGCAGATGCCCGTGGGCGAGGGACGCGCCGACGTGGAGGGTGTCATTCGCAAGCTGACCGCACTCGGCTACGAGGGTCCCATGACCATCGAGCGCGAGATCAGCGGCGAGCAACAGATCAAGGATATTCAAAACACGCGTGATCTTTTGAAGGAGATCTTCGAGAGACTCGACTAAACAAAAAACAACAAGGAGGCACTTATGGAAAATAAAAAGAGATACCTTTCGCCAACAGCACACGTTCTATTCGTGCTTCCCCGCGATGTTATCTGCTCAAGCAACGCATTCGAGGGCCCGGGCGATACGCTTTTCCCAAAGCTCATCCGCGATTATTACGACGACCCTGACCAAGAATGGGTATAACACAAAAAAAGGCAGTTCTTCGAACTGCCTTTTTTGCTTCAAATTTTGATTTTACGAGTTCGCTACGCGACCTCGGTTAACAAATTGGTTTTGCGGCTAAACACCGCAAATTTGCTGACGCAAACCCCAATTTGTTACGTCAAAGCGTAGCCATAAAGTCACAGATAAACCTCAATTTATCCCTCCAAAACGGTACGAAGCGTATTTAAATTCTCGCGCATAATGGCAAGATAACTTGCGTTCTCAAGATCGGTCACGGTCTGCAAGGAATGGAGCGTATAAATCGTGGCGTTTTTGTTTTTGGTGTTCGCGATCACGGTCTCGGCAAGCTTTTTATCCGAGCTTTCGGTCACAAGGACGCCCGAAAGCTCCTGCTCATCGATAATTTTTGCAAGCGAAATGACTGTGGAAAAGCTTGCCTCGCTCTCCGCGCTGCACCCCGAAAAAGCGGCCACCGCCTTGAAGCCATTGTCTTCAAACAGATAGCGGAAGGGATAACGGTCGGCAACCACCAGCGTTTTATCGTTCGAGCTTACGCCGAGGTATGCGTAATCACCGTCAAGGCTTGACAGCTCCTCGAAATAGCGATCCAGGTTCGCCTGATAGGTCGCTTCGTTCGCCGGGTCGATCAAGCAAAGCTCGGCAGCGATGGCACCACTGAAAAGAGCCGCATTCGTCACCGAGAGCCAGGCGTGCTCGTCTACCACTTGATGCGTATGCCCCTCGTGCTCATCCTCAACGTATATCACGTTTCCGTTCAGACAATCCAAAAGCGAAAGCGTAGTCTTCAATTCGTTTTTTTGCACCAGCTCGTCCACCCACACCTCCGAGGGCCCACCTGTGTAAATGAACAGATCGCTCTCAAGGATTTTCACCATGTCGGCGGCAGAAGGCTCAAAGCTATGCATATCACGGCCGCCGTCCACCAACAGATGAAGCGAGATCGCATCGGTCTCCCCCAAGATCTCACGCGCCCAATCGTACGCCACGAAGGAGGTGCAGACCACCGTCAATTTATCCTCCCCCTCGCGTCCGCCACAGGACGAAAGAGAGGACGCCAAAAGCAAAACCGCCAACAAAAGAGACAAAAGCTTTCTCATTTTTACCCCGCAATTTAAGAATGTTTCTCAATTTCAACCTATTATATCACGCCCACCACCGCTTGTCAAGAGGTTGCGACAACACTTCAAATTTTGATTTATCGAACTGTTTCGCACAGACAAACGAGAGTGGCGAATAGCCTCCCTCCGAGAGGGAGGGGGACCGCGTTAGCGGTGGAAGGAGCCTGCGCGACTTCATCGTGCTTGCAGATTTTATACGTTGCGCGGGCCCCCTCAGTCGCCTACTCGGCGCCAGCTCCCTCCCGGAGGGAGCCTTTCCGGGAGCAATCTTGCTTTTCAAACAGACCGATAAACTTCAATTTATCAAAACATCAACCGTTCGCATAACACCGTTTTCTTCATTATAACAAT
>JAZTWS010000104.1:0-1673 GCA_045636005.1 Eubacteriales bacterium
ACCCACCGACAAATCAAAATTTGAAATTCTTACTTCTTTCCGTTACATATCTGCATAGCTCCGTCAATGTCGCCGACGAGAAGCTTCTCAAGTCCCTCGTAGCCCGTGACAAAGCAATCGAAAATCGCCTTTTTATCCTCTTCGGAAAGATTTCCAAGCACCCAATCCGCCATATCGTAATCGGGGTGCGGTTTTTTGCCAACGCCGAAACGGATTCTGGGGAAATTGTCGCTACCCGTTTTCTCAATGATCGAACGAAGTCCCTTTTGTCCGCCGTCAGAGCCGTTTTTGCGCACTCTCATTCTTCCAACGTCAAGATTTACGTCATCGGACAAAACTATAATGTTCTCGACGGGAATTTTGTAAAAATTCGCCGCCTCGATAACCGCCTCGCCCGATGCGTTCATAAAGGTCTGCGGCTTCATAAGCAGCACTCGCTTGCCCGCGATAGCAGCTTCGCCAACAAGAGCCTTGAACTTCGAACGGTTGACCTGAGCGCCGCACTTTTGCGAGATGTAGTCCATCGCTAAAAATCCCGCGTTGTGACGGGTATAAAAATACTTGTCACCGGGGTTTCCAAGACCGACTACGAGATGGGTTATGGGAGCGAGAGCTTTATCGTCGCGCTCTTTTTCTATCTTTTTGAAAATATCAAATATATTCGCCATAATTTCTCCCGATAATCAATTGCCGTTCAATGTCTTCATAAATCTTGAAAGCGCGGGCACCTTCAAAAATACCGATGCTACCACGATGGACAAAAGCATTCCGACCGCAGCCTGACCTACGTTCACAGGGATCGAAGCCAAAGCCGCTCCTCCAACTCCCAAAGCATAGCACTCATAAAGAAAATATCCCGACACCATCAAAGCCTCGCTCGCAAAGGATGCCACAGGTATGGCCAATCTCCACCATCTTGTACCGGTTTTATGACGGATCAATACTTCAACACAAAGCGCGCCCGCTACCGCGATAAGCGACTTCAAAACAAAGGTCGCAGGTGCATACACCGCATACCCCAAAACTATATCGGCAAGCAAGCTTCCGATTCCTGCCGCCGCAATTCCCCATGGCATTCCGAGAACAAATCCTGCCATAAATGCAAAGCCGTCGCCAAGGTTAGCATATCCCGTGGGAAGCGGAAAAGATATAAATGCCGTTGCCACAAAGCAAAGAGCCGCAAAAAGCGCGGCAAAGCATAATTTTTTGACGTTAGTACTTTTCATGATCTCACACCTCTTTTTTTGATTTACAAAACGCCGAAAATCGCCGCTTTCGCACAGGTGGGGGGTAGATAGTCCCGAAACGCGCAAAACCGGCTCAAATATCGTCTTTTATTAAATTATACTACAAAACCGCCCTTTTGTCAAACCTTTTCGTGAGATTGTCCAATTGTTCACAATAATGTTACATTTTGAAGCGAATCTTTTTTCGTCAAGCACTTCCAAAAAACCGAAATATATGTTATAATATACGTTGCGAAACGAAAATTCACCCAAAATCAGGCTCGGGACAAGCTCTCGCGCCTTTGTAAGTGTGTTTTCGCAAGCTTAAGACAGTTTAAAAATTTTTTTAATACGGAGGAAAAATCCAATGGCAAAGAAGTATTGTTACCTCTTTACAGAAGGTAATGCAAACATGCGTGAGATCCTCGGCGGTAAGGGTGCAAACCT
>JAZTWS010000105.1:0-4094 GCA_045636005.1 Eubacteriales bacterium
AAATGCCGTTTTGAGCTTTCGCTCACTGCGGTGAGCGACGAGGGCTCCGCGCCCTCGACCGCGCCAACTTTTGAAAAAGCTTGACCAAAACTTTCCTCGCTTGGTTTAAGCGTAGCCATCCCGATAAACTTCAATTTTACAAATTTATTATGAAGGAGTCACCATGAAACAATACATTCCTGCCGCCAAGACCAATCGCGCCAAAAAGCTTGCAACGGCGATCTTCGCCGCCTCGCTCGTTCTGTTTGCCGTATCGGGCATCAAGGTGATTCCCTACCGCTCGATTCTGCAGCTTTTCTCGTTCGCGCTCATGACCGCCGCCATTATGGTCTGCGTGCGCTACCTTTTCCGAAGCTACTGCTATCGCGTGGAGGAGGCCAACAACGGCTACGAGTTCGTGGTTCTTGAGCTTTCCAAGGCGGGCGCGCAGACGGTCTGCCGTCTTTCGATGGACGCACTCCTCTCGGTCGAACCCGAAACCAAAGAGCTTACGCGCGAAATAAAGAAACAAAAAGGACTTAAAATCTACAATTACTGTGTGGACGTTGCCCCGAGGGACGCCCTGCTTCTCACCTTCTCGGACAGCACCTATTCGCCAAGCGACGCGCCCATCTGTATAAAGATCCAAAGCGACGACGATTTTGAAAATATTCTTTCGAGCTTTTTGGCAAAATAAAAACAAGGGTTGCGCCCAATGGGCCGCACTCTTAAGGACAGTTTTGTAACTTAAAAAATATGTTATATACCAACAAAAAAAGAGACAGAGAACATTTACGTTCTCTGTTCTTTTTCTATTTGTTTTGTACGATTATCTTTACCCATAGCAATATCTTCTTTGCTTTTTAGATCAACTTCGGGAAAACAAAGCAAATAATAGTCGCACTCGTCGCAACAACATTCAAAGCCTTGCTCTCCATTGCCAAGACAATCGGCAGGCTCTCCGGGCATAAGTTCTACGCCGGTAATATCTATTACTCTTTTTTGAATATTTTTGCTCATTTATCCCCCTATCAGCATATAAAAAGGTGCGCAACCGAAGCCACGCACCGAAAAACGCAAACTCCGATTGTTGTCACACAAACCAAACCGGAATAGGAATATTTCAGCCATACCCAAATTCGAGGAGCTTGCATTTTTACCAAATCCATGAATTTGAGTATGTGTAAAAAAGGGTATAATATCCCTTAAAGCAGAAAACACCCCTAATACCGATTATTAAGTTTGTGTGACAATAAAATTATATCATATTTTCGACGAATTGTAAATACTTTTAGAGCAGTTTATAAAAAACCTTCCGAGAAATATCTCATCCTTTTTCTTGACAAGCATTTGTGGACACAACTGCAAAAATACGGCAAAACCGTCCTTTAGGGTACGGCTCCAATAGGCGCAACCCTTTTCTCGTTTTTTGAGGGGTTGTTAAGGGGGACTTTTTAAAAAAGTCCCCCTTAAACGTCCTCTTATTTCTTTTTCCGCGCGGCCAGCGGCGAGACGCCGAAGCGGCGGCGGTATTGGCGGTAGAAAGAAGAATAGTCACAAAAGCCGCAGGCCGACGCCACGACCGTGGCCTGCTTGCCATCCTTTAGCATCGAGTGCGCCAAAAGCAAGCGCTTGAGCACCACATAATCCCAGATCGACGAGCCGGTGGCTCGCTTGAAAATGCGATTGACGTAGGCCTTGCTGAAAAACAGGTCACGCGCAAGCGCGTCGGAATTTTCGATGGTGGTCAAATTCTCATCGATGTAGTCGATGATCTTTCGCACCGTATCGTCCATGCCGTGTAATTCCGCCGCGTGCGTAAGCGTGCCTCCCTCGGCCTCCGATACCCCCTCCTTGATCTTGGAAAGCTCCAAAAAAAGCATCCCCAGCACCGTCCTCGCGCGTTCAACATAGTTTTTACGCTTCCCGTCGCGGCAAAGCCGCTTCATGCAGGCTGCAATAAAGGCCGACGACTCCTCGTCGGGTCGGAAATAGTTGCCCGTACCAAGCGGGCGGTTGCGGTAAAGCGCACGGATTTCGGTGGCGAGATTCGACATACTGTCGGGCGGGAAATTGATGCAAATGCGCTCGTACGGTACGCCATCCTGCAAATGCACCATGTGCGCCTCTCTGTCACGCATCAGCAAAAGGCAGCCCGGCTCCAAGGGATACACCGTCCCCTCGATCTCGTAGTGACCGATGCCCGATATAAAATAGTAAAGCTCGTAGCTCTGATGCACATGAAGCCTTGCGTTCACCTCGCCGATGAGGTCGTTGCGCGTATAATAGATCTGCCAGACGTCGTCATCGTAACAAAAAATTGATTTTGCCATTCGTCTTACACTTCCTTTCGCGCGGCCTGCGGCGAGATGCCGAAACGGCGGCGGTATTGGCGATAGAAGGAGGAATAGTCGCAAAAGCCGCAGACCGACGCCACGATGCAGGCCTGCTTGCCCTCCTTTAACATCGAACGTGCCAAAAGCAGACGCTTGAGCACGATATAATCCCAAACCGACGAGCCGGTGGCCTGCTTGAAAATGCGATTGATGTAGGCCTTGCTGAAAAACAGGTCGCGCGCAAGCTCGTCGGAGTTTTTTATGGTGGTCAAATTCTCGTTGATGTAGCTTACGATGCACCGCACCGTCTCGGCACTGCGCTTGGCACTGCCGCTCCGCGCGGGAAGCGATCCCCCCTCGTTACGCGCGCGCTCCTTGATCTTATAAAGCTCCAGCAAAAGCACGCCAAGCACCGCGCTTGCACGCTCCTCGTAGTCCGCACTCTCCTCGTCCTGACAAAGCCGCTCCATGCACGCCGCAATAAAGGGCGCCGACTTTTCGTCCGGCAAAAACAGATTGTCCTTGCCAAGCGGACGGTTGTGATAGATCTCGCGGATCTCACTTTGCAGATAGGGCATGGTCTCGGGCGAAAAATTGACGCAGATGCGCTCGTACGGCACCTCGCCCGAAAGATGTACCGTGTGCGCCTCGCCCTCTCGCATGACCAGAATGCAGCCCGGCACCAACGGATATTCGTTGCCCTCGATGGTGTAGACCCCCGAGCCCGATAAAAAATGATATAGCTCGCAATCGCGGTGCGCTTGCAGCTTGAATTCCACGTCGCCCGACGATTCGTCCCGCGAATGAAATACCGTCATCCCCGAGCTGTGCGTTCTATGATGATAAAAAAAGTCAATTCGCATTCTCTTTCTCCTTGCACCCAAGCACGAAATTGAAGTTTGTCTGGATGGCTACGCAGAGACCAATGCGGAAAAGTTTGGGTCAAGCTTTTTTAAAGGCTTGCGGGGGGTGGGGCGGCGCCCCACGAAAACGGCGTTTCTTTGCAAAGCTTTCTTTGCGCCTCGTGTGTCAAAGAAAGCGTCTAAATTGTTTTGCTCAAACAATGCCTCTATCGGCTGTTGGCACAAGGGCTTCTGACGCTTTTTTCTTTGCCTATAGAGGCACAAAGAAAAAAACTTTGCAAAAAAGAAATGCCGCTTTGAGCTTTCGCTCGTTGCGACGAGCGAGGAGGGCTCCGCGCCCTCGACCGCGCCGCCTTTTGAAAAAGGCGGGCGAAAACTTTTGCCGCTTTGGTACCTGCGAAACCGTTCGACAAATCAAAATTTGAAATCGAGGTCAGTCGAGGCTTTGGATCTTTTGGATCATGCTTTCGGTTTCTGCGGGGGAGAGGATGCCCGTTTGGATGTGGTAGGTCATGCTTTCGTTCGGGGCGAGGTACTTTTCGTAGCCCTTTTTCTTGCAATCGAGGTAGCCCTTATGCTCGGCGGTGGCGGGAAGCACCATGCCAAGCGCCTCCTCGTCGCGCGTGCGGGAGATCCAGCGGATACCGAAGGGAAGCTCATCGGGGCGGTGCGAGACGTAGCAGCTATAGCCGTCAGGCAGAGCCTGCAGGGTGTGCGCCACACCGTTTTCGTCGGCATCGTACTTGCAGGTGAAGACGATCTCGGGCGTGTAGGACTGTGTTTCGGGGTCAATGACGTCCATAAGCGAGGGATCCTTGCGCAGACGGGGCGCGGCGTGGAGGCGATCCGAGACTATGTAGAGCATCATTATAAGGAGCGTATTACGCTTGACGATCTTTGCTTTCTGTTTGGCACG
>JAZTWS010000106.1:0-2112 GCA_045636005.1 Eubacteriales bacterium
CAACCCCCGCAAGTTTTTGAAAAAACTTGACCAAAACTTTCCTCGCTTGGTTTCAGCGTAGCCATACCGATAAACTTCAATTTATGCGCAGGGGTCTGCAGACGCCTATTGACAATCGCGCGATTGTGTGCTATAATAAAAAGGAAAGTACAGGAAACTGTAGAATTTTATAAACTTTTTAGGAGGAAAAAAATATGAAAACGGTAAAAGATAAGTATTTGGTAGTTGGCGCGGATTTCGCGGGATTTCCTCTGAAGGAGGTCGTGGTGGAGCATCTGACCAAGAAGGGTTGGAAGATCCTCGACCTTGGCGTAAAGAAGGATAGCGATCCGAACGATACGGATCTGATGTTTCATCGAGTTGGCCTGCGCGTAGGTGCGGAGATCTCGGAGGGCAATTACGAAAGAGCGCTTCTGTTCTGCGGCACGGGTATGGGTATCCATATTGCCGCGAGCAAGTGTCCGCACGTTCATGCGGGCGTGGTGGAGAGTTTGCCTGCGGCACTTCGTGCCATCACGGGTAACGGCGTAAACGTGTTGGCTATGGGTGCTTTTTATGTGGCTCCCCAGACCGCGTGCGACATCGCGGACGCCTATCTCTCGAACTCTCTTGGCTCGGGCTGGGAGTGGTGGCACAATTTTTACGAGTTCCACAAGCTCGCCATCGACGAGCTGGAGGCCTTTGATTACGAGACCTACAAGAAGAACGGCTTTAAGGTAGATAAGCTGGGAGATTACGAATTGACGTTGGACTTTGATAAGAAGCCCGAATGAAAGGAAACAAAATGAAAAAAAGCATTGCGATTTTGTTGGTTTTATGTACGCTCCTTACCGTTTTGTCGATGAGCGTGCTTCCCGTAAGCGCGGCACGGACAGGAAAGATCGGAAATTGCACATGGTCGCTGGATGGAACCATGCTGACGATCGGCGGAAACGGCGGTACGGGCTCGACAAACCAAGCGCCTTGGGGTACAAACGTAACGCGTCTTGTCATTAAGGCAGGGGTTACGGCAATTTCGTCAAGCCTCTTTCAAAACTTTCCAAGACTTACCGAGATCGTGGTGGAAAAGGGAAATTCGCATTTTACGGCGGTCGACGGCGTGCTTTTTGACAAAAGTATGACGACGCTCGTTCACTATCCCGCGCAAAAGGCAGGCCGCAGCTATACCGTGCCGAGCACGGTGACCGAGATTGGTATGTACGCCTTTTACGGCAATGCGAAGCTGTTGAGCGTCGATATGCCCGACGGCTTGGAGCGCGTTGGCTTGAACGCTTTTTACAACAGTGTTTGTTCCGCCAGCACCAACAATTTCTACGAGGGCGGCGTTTACGTGGACAACTGTCTTGTGGATATCGTAACTCCAAACATCAAGCAGCTGAAGGTTCGCGAGGGAACCAAGGTGATTGGCGAGGCGGCACTGGCCGGTATCGGAATGCTGGAGGACGTGCTGCTTCCCGAGGGACTTCGCACGATCGAGGACAACGCGTTCTCGTGGTGCCGAAATTTGCAGTATATTTCGATTCCGCACAGTGTGACCTATATTGGCAATAGCGCCTTTTACGATTGTATCTCTCTTGAGCTCGTCTTTTATCGCGGCGGCGAGAGCGACGAGGAGGATATGTACGTGGATTCCACGGGCAATATCGATCTGATGAGCGCAGAGTGGATCTATAACGCCTGCTACGAGTCCGACGATCATACCTGGGGCGATTACTACGTTACCAAGGAAGCAACCTGTAAAAAGAGCGGTATGACCGAGCATGCCTGCGAGATCTGCCACACGCGCGAGGCCGAGATCATTCCTCCGCGCCATAAGTTTGATCGCGAAACGGCCGTGATCACCAAAACGCCAAGCCTTGTGCGAAGCGGTGAGCTTACCTGTTTCTGCGAGGGTTGCGGTATGGAGCAGACCGAAACGATCGACCGTCTTAAAGTCAACGAGGAGGCGCGTATGCCGCTTGCAGTCGTTGCTTTTATCCTTCTCATTGTGTCTTGATTGAATAAAATTGCGGAGGCTTCATGCAAGCCTCCGTATTTTTGTGTCTTGCCAAAAAATACATTCAAATTTTGAGTTGTCGGTGTGTTGCGCAGAGACCCGCGAGGAAAGTTTTG
>JAZTWS010000107.1:0-7503 GCA_045636005.1 Eubacteriales bacterium
TTTTGAGCCGCGTACAGCGCACGCGCAGAAAAGAGAGCGAGCTCTCTTTGTCTGCCGCGTGGCTCGCGGCATAAATGTTCTTCGCACAAGGTGCGAAGACCCAAAATGACTTGGAAAACTCTTACAATATTGCTTTTGCAGACTTTTTCGTGAAATTTTTCAGAAAAGTTTTTGAGGGTCGTAGGGAACTTTTTCCAAAAAGTTCCCTACACGTTCTCTCCCCGATAAACTTCAATTTATCAAGCAAGGGCTCGGATTTGTACAATCCGAGCCCGATTTGTGTTAGATTTTTTTCAGCACGCGCCAAAGTGCGTCAAGATCGGATCGCGTGTTGCCGTGACCGAAGCTTACGCGCACTGCGCCGTCCTCGGTTGTGCCGAGCGATCGGTGACCGAGTGCCGCGCAGTGATAGCCGCCACGGACGCAAATGCCGTGTGAGGCCAGCTCTCCCGCTACGCGCTCCGAGCTTTTCCCCTCCACCGTAAACAGAAGGATCGCGCCCTCGTGCTCGGGCAGGAGAATACGAATGCCGTCAATCTCTTCCAGACGTTCGCGGAGCGCACAGAAGAGCGTGCGCTCATGCGCGCCGATCGTCTCACAACCTACCTTCCGGACATAGCGTATACCCTCACAAAGTCCCGCAAGGGCGGGCGTGGGAAGCGTGCCTGCTTCCAGGCGCTCGGGTAGCTCCCAAGGCATCCCGCCCTCCAGCGAATACATGCCGTTGCCGCCTTCCACGAGCGTGGCAAGCGCGTGCTGTTCCGCAAGCGCGAGAATGCCCGCGCCTTGAATGCCGCATAGTCCCTTGTGGGAAGGGGCGCACAGGGCGTCAATGCCAAACTCGCTCATATTGATATCGGTGTGTCCTGCCGACTGCGCCGCGTCGACGGCAAAGAAAATGCCGTGGCGGCGGCAGAGCGCGCCGATTTCCCGCAGAGGCAGCATGAGTGAACAGATGTTAGATGCGTGCGTGCAGAAAAGCAGACGGGTGTTAGGACGGATCTTTGCGGCAAGGCCTTCCAGGAAGGCCCCCCGCGTGCCGCCGTGGCGCAATGCCTCGGTCGAAAAGACGTCGTATTCTATCAGGCCCTCATCTGCAAGACGATAGAGGGGACGAAAGACCGAGTTATGCTCCATGTCGCTGATCAGCACGTGGTCGCCCCGTTTCAAGATGCCCTTGATCAGCATATTGATCGCGTAGGTCGTATTCATGGTGAAGATCACGTTTTCGGGCTCGGGGCAACCCAAAAGCGAGGCCGCCTCTTCGCGACACTCGTATATTTTTTCTGCGGCGCGCAGAGCGAGCGCGTGTGAGCTTCGCCCTGCGTTACCGCAATAGTCCGAGAGGCAGCGAGCCACCTCTTTTAGCACCGACGGGGGCTTGGGGAAGCCGGTTGCGGCGTTATCGAGATAAACGAGCTTTTCGCCTCTCAAAGAAGCTCACCTCCGCCGCCACTGAAATATTCGCTGACGGGGAGATGAGAGGCACCGAGCGTGCTTTTGGCGCGCTTGAGCTCAGCAGAGGAAAATTCAATGCCGTAGGCGCAGCCTCGGCGTGTTCTTTTGGCGTCGAGCTTGACGATCCTCGACTCGATCCCCACGCCGGCAAGGAGCTTCTGCCCCTTCATTGCGTGTGTGAGCGAGCCGATGGACGCCGTACTTAAAGAATGCACCCTTTCTCACCTCCAATGTCAATATATGACGGGAGATGTCGAAGGGTGCATTGTGTGTGCAAATCTTGCGATTATTCGCCGAGATCGGGCGTGTCGCAGAAGGTGATCACGGGGGACTCCAAGCCGTCCGATTCAAAGACCACGATTTCGTTGTCGCCTTCCTTCAAGAAGGGCGCGGGCAGATACAGAGTCTTCTGGGGACCTGCGGTGTTGAAATAACGGCCGATGTTGACGCCGTTTACCGTAACGAATCCCTTGGTAAAGCCGTCAAGACGTACGAAGGTGTCCTTGGGTGCTTCGGTAAGGCGGAGGTTGCCGCGCAGGAATACGGGGCCCTGAATCGCGCCGTTCGGCGCGGCGGTGTAGCGGAGCGCGGAGAGATCGTCCATGGGAAGTGCGTACATATCCCAACCGAAATGGTATTGGTAGCACATTTTTTGAATCTCGAAGCGAACGCCCTCCAAGCCCTTTTTGTCGCGAAGCTCGGTGCCGTAGTTCACACGGCCCATGTTTTCGACCAAGATGTCAAGCTGTGCCGTCTCGCCTTTGGCAAGATCAATGACGGTTGCAGCGTCGCCCATGTGCTGAAGATTCCAACGCTCCCACGTGTCCGTATGCTCGCCGTTTACGAAGATCTGCGCGAGGTCGTTGACCTTGGAGGCCTTGAATGCCTGATGATCGCGAGGGCCTTCCAGCGTGGTGCGGTAAAGCACGTAGCCGAAGCTCTGTCCGATGTCCTCCATATATTTCGGTGCGCTGACGTGAACGGGCGTGGAAAGATTGTCCAGATTGTCAAAGAGGAGAGCCTGCTCGGTAAGCGGAAGCGAGCCGTAGGCCGCTTTTTCGCTCTCTTTGGCGGTAAGCGCGGGGGCCTTGCCGTAGGTGGCCTCGAGAAGCTCGCGGAGCTTATAATAGGTCTCGGTGCGGTCGCCAGCCTCGCTTAACGGTGCGCCATAGTCATAGCTGGTGATCGTGGGGGCGTATGTTCCTCCGTGGTTCGCACCGTTCGAGAAGCCGAAGTTGGTGCCGCCGTGGAACATATAGAAGTTGAAGGAGGCGCCGATCTCGGCAAATTCCTTTACGCAATTCAGGATCTCCTCGGTAGGACGCACATGGTGTCCCTCGCCCCAATGATCAAACCAACCGCTCCAAAATTCCGTACACATCAGGGGCGCGTCGGGATGGAAGGAGCGGAAGCGGTCAAACGACCACTTGGGCGCCGAGCCAAAATTGGCGGTGGGAAGATGTCCCTCCAAATAGCCGCCGCTTTGCATGGCGGGGTTGGAGCCGTCGGCGGTGAAGAAGAGGCAGTCGATATCGTTCTCGCGGTAGATGTCAACGATAGCCTCCAGATATTTTTTATCGTTGCCGTAGCTGCCGTACTCGTTTTCGATCTGAAGCATAATGATGTTTCCGCCGTTTACGGCAAGATGCGGACGCAGACGGGGCAGAAGCTCGTCAAAGTAGCGTTTTACGAAGCCGAGATATTTCTCGTCGTAGCAACGGAGTGCCATGTTTTCATATTTGAGAAGCCACGCGGGCAGACCGCCGAAATCCCATTCGGCGCAAATGTAGGGGCCGGGACGGAGAATGACGTTGAGCCCAAGCGCTTCGGCTTCGCTCACGAAGGCCTCGATGTCAAGAATGCCCGAAAAATCGAACACGCCCTCGGTCTTTTCGTGCAGGTTCCAGCAGGTGTAGGTCTCTACGGTATTGAAGCCGCATTCCTTCAGCTTAAGCAGGCGGTCATGCCAATACGCACGCGGAACGCGGAAATAGTGGATCGCGCCCGAAAGGATGACGTAAGGCTTGCCGTCCAGATAAAACTGTTTGTCTTTGTAAGTGAGAATTCCCATGATAAAGTCCTCCGTTTCGTTGTATGGTTAGATTTGTGTTGCGAGCTTTTTCTGACACTCGTCAAGCAGAATTTTCTTTTCGGAAAAGGGAAGCTTTTCGCCGCGGACGAGCTGATAGGTCTCGTGTCCCTTGCCCGCGAACAAAAAGATGTCGCCCTCCTGCGCGATCGAAACGGCGTAGCGGATGGCGTCCGCGCGGTCGGGGATGATGCGATAGGGGCAAGCATTCTCGCCAAAGGAGGCGGCGATATCGTTTAAAATATCGGTCGGCTCCTCACCGTCGGGGTTGTCCGAGGTCAAAATGCAGAAATCGGCAAGCGAGGCGGCCGTCTCGCCAAGCTCGGCGCGTCGGCCAAAGGTGCGTCCGCCCACCGAGCCGAAAAGGCAGATAAGGCGCTTCGGCTCATACTGTCGCAGGGTTTCGAGTGCCGAGGTCAGACTGACCTTATTGTGCGCGTAGTCGATCACGAAGGTGGCCTCCTTCATGGCCTCCACGATCTCAAAGCGTCCCGCGATCCGCACGCGTGCAAGGTGGTGGAGTGCGTCCTCGACCGTCACGCCGCACTGCTCGCACACGGCGATGGCGGCAAGTGCGTTATAAACGCTGAAATGACCGGGGAAGGGCAAGGTGGCGGTATATTTTTCGCCGCCCTTTGTGAAGGAGAATTCGATGCCTAAACGATCACTCTCCCGATAACGCGTGGGGGGCGCGGCGCGATAGTCGGCATCGGCGTACATGGCGTAGGTGAGGAGCGCGGTGCCGTTTGGCGTGGCGTCCTGCATTTCGGCGGCGTAGCCGTCGTCGGCGTTGAGAAGGACGGTGGACGCGCCGTAGTTGGAAAAGAGTGATTTTTTGCAATTTTTATAATGCTCAAAATCGGGATGCTCGTGGCCGCCGATGTGGTCAATCGAGAGGTTGGTAAAAACACAATGGTCGAAGCGCACCGCGTGGACGCGGCTCATATAAAGGGCCTGCGAGGAGACCTCCATGACCAAATATTTCACACCCGCCAAGCACATATGGCGCATATACATCTGCAAAATATAGCTTTCGGGCGTGGTATTGGTGGCTTCGATGTGAAAATCACCGTAATCAATGCCGCTTGTGCCGATATAGCCGCACTTGTGTCCCGTCGCGTTCAGAACGTGGTAGATCATGAGCGCGGTCGTGGTCTTGCCCTTGGTTCCCGTGATGCCGATGACGCAAAGCTCGTGCGAGGGGTGGCCAAAGAGGTTGTCCGACATGACGGCAAGCGCCCGTCGGGTGTCGGGGCAAAGGAAAACGAAGGCGTCGTCGCCAAGGTCGGTAAGCGGTGTCTCCGCCACGAAAAAGCGACATCCTCTCTCATACGCTGAGCGGGCGTAGAGATGCCCGTCCGAAATACTGCCGCGCAGGCAGACGAAAACGCCCTCTCCGCTTGCTTTGCGGGAATCAAAATACACGTCGGATATATTTTTGTCGGGGATTTCGCCGAGGGGCGCGCAAAGCCCCTCGACTCCCTCCAAAAGCTCTTTTAATTTCATGTGTTTTTCCTTTCTGTACGATAGGAAGCTTCAAGGATCGCCCGGTTCTTTTTCACGAAGTGCTTGGCTTTGGTCGAAAGAGGAATCAGCGTGAGCATCTTCCCCTCGTATTCTGCGGCAAGTCGCTCCAGCTCCCAAAGGAGCAGGCTCTCGTCCTCGGGCAGAGGTCTTGGGGTTACGCCGAGCAGCCTTGCAAAGAAGGAACTGCGCGGTGTAAGCCAGATCGCGCGTGCGCGCAAGCAGTAGCGGGCGACGGTGCGAATCGGCTTATCCTTGGGTCTGCCCAAAAGAACGAAAACACAGTATGATCGGATGACGTCCTTCATTTTCACACCTCACTTTGTACTTTTATCTATTGTACCACATTTTTCATTTGATAGCAAGCGAAAAGTTACTTTTTTTTCAGTAATTCTGCAAGTCGCTGCCTTGTCGCGTCGGAGGGCGGACAGAGCGGCAGACGGTATTCCTCGCGGCAAAGGCCGAGCATGGCGGCGGCGCACTTGACGGGAATGGGGTTGACCTCGGCAAAGAGGGCGTCGGCGAGGGGCAGGAGGGCAAGCTGATCGGCGGCGGCGCCCTTCACGTCGCCCTCGCGGTATTTGCGGCACATGGCGGCGACCTCGCGCGGCAGAATGTTGGAAAGCACCGAGATCACGCCTCGGCCGCCAAGCGAGAGCATGGGGACCGTTACGTCGTCGTTGCCCGAATAGAGTGCAAAGCTTTCCGAAAATTCGGCGGCGAGACGCGCGGCAAAGCCGAGGTCGCCCGACGCTTCCTTCAGCCCTACGATGCGTTCGTGGTCGGCAAGCGGACGGAGCGCGGCGGCTCCGAGCCAAACACCCGTGCGCGAGGGGACGTTGTAGAGGATGATCGGTCGGTCGGTCTCGTTGGCAATCTTTAAAAAGCTTTCGGCAAGACCGCGCGGCGTGGCGCGGTTGTAGTAGGGCGTGACGAGCAAAAGGCCGTCACAGCCTGCGCGGCAGGCGTGCTTGGAGGTCTCGATCGCATGGGCGGTGTCGTTGCTGCCCGTCCCCGCGATCACGGGGACGCGCCCTGCGACCTGGCGCACGGCAAAGCTGATGCAGGCGCGGTGCTCGGTGTCGGTGAGCGTAGGTGCTTCGCCCGTGGTTCCCGTTACCACGAGGGCGTCGATGCCGTTCTCGATCTGAAATTCGATCAGGCGTCCGAAGGCGTCAAAATCCACTTTGCCGTTAGCAAACGGGGTGATTAGTGCCGTAGCGGCACCTTCAAAAATACAGGTTTTGTTCACGTCGTTCTCCTAAATTATTTGAAAAGTATTGTAAAAAAACAAAAAATATAGTATAATATCTCTGTATTGCTATTGCATTAAAAGTTTATGCGCCGATCGAACGGAAAGGAACGGATATGTCTGTTATTATCAACCAAAGGGTCGATACGTCCCTTAAGACCTCGGATTTCTTTTATGAATTGCCGCCTGAGCTTATCGCGCAAACGCCGCTTGCCGCGCGCGATCACTCAAGGCTTCTTTGCGTGGACCGCCAAAGCGGTGACGTTTCTCATAAGCATTTTTACGATGTTTTGGATATGCTGAACCCATCGGACGTCCTTGTGATCAACGATTCCAAGGTCATTCCCGCCCGTCTTTACGGACACGTGGAGGGCAGAGAGGACGCGCCCATCGAGCTGTTGCTTCTGCGCTCGCGCGGGCTTGACACGTGGGAGACGCTCGTGAAGCCGGGCAAGCGCGCCAAGATCGGCTCGCGCCTTGTGTTTGGCGAGGGGCTTCTTACGGGTGAGATCACCGACATTGTGGAGGAGGGAAACCGCCTCATTCGCTTTGAATACGACAGAGAAAAATACGCGACTATTTACGAGATATTGCACGAGATCGGTCTGATGCCCCTGCCGCCCTATATCACCGAGCGGTTGCGCGACAAGGAGAGATATCAGACGGTCTACGCCAACGAGGAGGGAAGTGCGGCGGCTCCCACGGCGGGCCTTCATTTTACCACCGAGCTTCTCGATAAAATACGCGCAAAGGGCGTGGCCATTGCGCCCGTGATGCTTCATGTGGGACTTGGCACCTTCCGACCCGTAAAGGCGGACGCTTTGAACGACCACGTCATGCACACCGAGTATTTTTCGGTCTCAAAAGAGAGCGCGGAGCTCATCAACGCGCGTCGCGCCGCAGGCGGTCGCGTGATCGCGGTGGGTACGACCTCCTGCCGTACGCTTGAAAGTGTGACGACCGACGAGGGCGTGGTGCAGGCAATGAGCGGCGAGACGGGCATCTTCATCTACCCCGGCTACAAATTCAAGGCGGTGGACGCGCTTATCACCAACTTCCACCTGCCCGAAAGCACGCTGCTGATGCTTATTTCGGCGTTTTATAACCGCGAAAAAATTTTGGAGATCTACAAAACGGCAGTCGAGGAAAAATATCGCTTCTTCAGCTTTGGGGATGCGAT
>JAZTWS010000108.1:0-3386 GCA_045636005.1 Eubacteriales bacterium
TGGTTGGCGTTACGATGACCGCCGTCAACTTCGCGAAAAACGCGGCCATTAAGGTGATTGCCCTCGCAAGGAACGACAAGCAAAAAGCAATTCTTGCGCCGTATGCGGACGGGATCATTACGGAAATATCCGAGCTTCGCAACATATTAGAATAAAGGACGTTTATATGATTACAGGAATTCTGGCGGGTATGACTTGGGCCATCGCAACGGTCGTTCTCGGAACGGTGATGGAAGAGCCGTTGCTTCTATCGACGGCAACGGCGATCTTTTTGGCCCCCTTCGTCGTTACCTTTTTGCACGACGCGCTTTCGGCTCTCTGCCTTTGGGTGTACAACACGGCGAAAGGAAATTTGAAGGGTCTGTGCTCCGTTTTTAAGAACCCCAATTTCAAATGGCTGGCTTTGGCTTCGGCGGTTGGCGGGCCCGTAGGAATGACAGGCTACGTTATGGCGGTCAACTATATGGGCGCCTCCATAGGAGCGGTTGCGAGCGCTATTTATCCTGCCATTGGGACGGCTCTCGCGTGTGTTTTTCTCAAGGAAAGAGTCAAATGGTATCAGTGGCTTTTTTTGGCGCTGACGCTGTTAGGAGTTTACGGGTTAAGCTATTCGCCAACGTTGCAGGTGGAGCATTTTTGGCTCGGCTTGCTCGGCGCTTTTATGTGCGCCTTTGGATGGGGCATCGAGGCCGTTGTGTTGGCCAAGTGCTTCAAGGATACGAGCATCAAAAACGAATATGCTTTGACTGTGCGCCAAACGGTCTCGGCCTTGCTGTACGGTCTTGTCATCCTACCCGTCCTTGGCGGATGGGACTTCACGGCACAGCTGTTTGTGAGGACGAACGGCAGCTTTTGGATGACGCTCGCGGCTGCGGCATTGAGCGCCACGGTTTCGTACTTGCTATATTATAAAACGATCGGGAAGATCGGTGCCGCCAAAGCGATGGCCTTAAACATTACCTATACCGCTTGGGCCATTCTGTTTACACTTGTTATCCTTCGTGATACCGACGTTATCAATCCCGTAACGTTAACCTGCGCGGCGGTCATCGTGATAGGAGGGGTCCTTGCGGCGGCGGACCTGAAAGAGCTTGTAAAAAAGCATCGCGAGCAGAAGGACTGACCGAAAGCTTGCCGAAGCATATGCAAATTTTTCAATTTCTTTTCCACGGCTATTGATTTTTTGACAGCCTTGATGTATAATAAGGATGTTAAATGATAGAGTCAAATCTTTGTCAGGAAAAATGGAGGACAAGATCATGTTAGTGAATATGAATGACGTTTTAAGACCCGCGAAGAAAAATCATTACGCGGTCGGTCTGTTTAACGCGGTGAATCTTGAGCTTGCGCGCGGCATTATAAATGCGGCAGAATGCACGAGATCTCCCGTTATTATGGGTACGGCGGAGGTGCTTTTGCCTTACGGCCCTTTAGAGGAGGTTTCTTATTACCTGATCCCTATGGCGAAGAAGGCATCCGTTCCCGTTGTTGTCCATCTTGACCACGGCCTTTCCTTCGATCTCTGTGTCAAGGCGCTTGACCTGGGCTTTACCTCGGTTATGTACGATTGCTCCACGGATTCCTATGAGGAAAACGTGCGTAAGGTCAAGGAAATGGCTGACATTGCCCACTCCCGCGGCGCGACGATCGAGGGAGAGCTCGGTCACGTTGGTGACAATGAGGGAAGCGCCGAGGGAAGCTCGCATCTTGCCGATCCTTCTGCCTATTTTACCGATCCGGGGATGGCAAAGGACTTTGTTGACAGAACGGGCGTTGACGCATTGGCCATCGCGGTAGGCAACGCGCACGGCGCGTACAAGCTGCCTCCCAAGCTTGATTTTGAGAGAATCCGCACCATAGCCAGCACCGTGGACGTTCCGCTCGTGCTTCACGGCGGCTCGGGCCTTACCGATAACGATTTCAGAAGGGCTATCAAGGAAGGCATCAGCAAGGTCAACATCTTTACGGATATTAACGTGGCTGCGGTAGAGGCGGAATTCAAGAAGTTCCAGAGCATGGATAAGGGAATTATCGACCTGATCCCCGCTGCGGTTGAGGCGGTCAAGCAGGAGAGTATGGAGAAGATGAAGCTCTTCAGCAGCGACGGCAAGGCTGACTTGTCGAGCGCGGCATCCTCGGCGGACTATGAAATGATCGCGCGCCTCGTTGCGGAAGAGGTCGCGAAGTACTTAAAGAAATAATTTTACATTTGACAACGCAAACGCGGTAGCGAGTTTCTTTGCTCTACACACAAAAGGCCTAACGCAATGCGTTGGGCCTCTTTGAGATGAAATGCTTGGCGCCTTAAAAAGCGGAAGCTTCATAAGCTTATGCTATGGTTTTGGAATTAAAGTGACAAAATCCGCATGATCAAACACGCGGGGAGAGAAAGCTGTGGAGAAATTAAAAGTAGGAATTATAGGTTGTGGAAGAATATCCGTGATGCACTTGACTTCCATAGCGAAAAGTCAGCGCGCGAAGCTGGTTGCTTGTTGCGATATCAAAAAGGACAGGGCAGATGCGACGGCTGACAAGTACGGAGGCAAGGCGTATTACGATTATGCGGAAATGCTTGAAAATGAAAAGCTTGATGCGATACATATATGCTTGCCGCATTATTTGCACTCCAAAGTGGCGATCGCCGCTTTTGAGAAGGGAATAAGCGTGCTTACCGAAAAGCCGATGGATATAGACTACAAAACGGCGGAAAACGCTGTGAGCGTCGCAAAAGAAAAGGGCGTGACGTTCGGTGTAATATTCCAGTGCAGGTATAATAATTCGGCAAAGCTTGTAAAAAAAGCAAAAGAAAGCGGAAAGCTGGGCAAGATCATAACGGCGCGCTCGGTCCTTACTTGGAGAAGAAAAGACGACTACTATTTAGAAAGCGATTGGAAAGGAACTTGGGATAAAGAAGGCGGCGGTGTCTTAATAGACCAGGCAATACACTCGATTGATTTGGTAAACTGGATAGTGAACGAAGAGGTAGAAAGCGTAAGCTGTTCTATGGCAAACAGGGGTCACGGCATTGTGAAAGTAGAAGACACGGCCGAAGGCCTTATAAGGTATAAGAACGGCACCGTTTACGCCTTTTACTGTATGAACAATTACAGCTTTGACGAGCCGATAGAAATAAGATTGCACTGCGAAAACGCAAAAGTCGTGTTTGGATATGACGACGCATATATTTATTATAAAGACGGAAGAGTTGAAGAAGCGCACACGGCGGATGACGTGATTGAATGTGAAGGCGGAAAAGAATACTGGGGTCTTCAACACGCAAGACAAATAGAACAATTCTATAAGGCTGTATTAAAGGAAGAGCCGCTTGATATCAGCGGTGAAGAAGCGTTAAAAACGCAAAGTCGGAGGCCAAGCGGTCTTAGGAA
>JAZTWS010000109.1:0-3239 GCA_045636005.1 Eubacteriales bacterium
TGTAGCCATAAAATGCTCCAATCACCTTTGTTTGCAAGGCGTCTGCGCTTTTATGAAGAATGGCGCGACATAGCCTCCCTCCGGGAGGGAGGTGGCGCCCTAAGGCGACGGAAGGAGCCCGCGCAACGCTCAAAATCTGCAAACGCTTTATGGTTTTTGCTTTTCAAACAGACCGATAAACTTCAATTTATTGAAATAACAGAAACACGGGAAACGGCATCGCCGTTTCCCGTGTTTCTGTTATTTGGGTGTAAGAGTTTATCTCTGTACGCGTCCCGAAGCGTCGCCGCCTGCGAGATTCTTGACCTCGGATACCGAGACCATATTGAAGTCGCCCTCAACCGAGTGCTTCAGACAGCTTGCTGCAACGGCAAACTCGATGGTGGCCTGCGGCTCGTAGTCCGAAAGCGAAGCGTAGATAAGACCTGCGCCGAAGCTGTCGCCACCGCCTACGCGGTCCACGATGTGCATATGGTAGGACTTGCTGAAGTAGTAGTCGTTACCGTCGTAGAGCATAGCGGCCCAGTCGTTATCGTTTGCGCTGATCGAGGTACGAAGGGTGATCGCAACCTTCTCGAAGCCGAAGCGGTCAGCGAGCTGCTTAGCCACGCTCTTGTAGCCCTCATGGTTGAGCTTGCCGCCCGTGATGTCGGTGTTCTCAGCCTTGATGCCGAATACGTCGCCTGCATCCTCCTCGTTTGCGATGCAAACGTCAACGTAGGGCATAAGCTCGGCCATAACCTGTCCTGCCTTCTCGCGCGTCCAAAGCTTCTTGCGGTAGTTGAGGTCGCAGGAAACCTTAAGACCAAGCTTCTTGGCCATCTTGCAGGCCTCAAGGCAGATAGCGGCTACGTTGTCACCCAGAGCGGGCGTGATGCCGGTGAAGTGGAACCAATCGGCACCCTCAAAGATCTTTGCCCAATCGAAGTCCTCGGTGGTAGCAAGCGCGATGGCAGAGCCTGCACGGTCGTAAATGACCTTGGAGGGACGCTGGCTGGCACCCTTCTCGCAGAAGTAGATGCCTACGCGGTCACCGCCACGGGTGATGAGGCTGGTGTCAACGCCGAAACGGCGAAGCGAGTTTACGCCGGCCTGACCGATCTCATGCGTGGGAAGCTTGGAGACGAACGCGGCGTCCATGCCGTAGTTGGCAAGAGAGACGGCAACGTTTGCCTCGCCGCCGCCGTAGGTGGCACCGTAGCGGTCGGACTGAACGAAGCGGTAGTATCCTTCGGGTGCAAGGCGAAGCATAAGCTCGCCGAATGTGATGATTCTTTTCATGGTAATATTCCTTTCAATTATTTTCCTTGATACATGGTGTTTTCGTTACAAACGACAGGCTCGCCGTCGTATGCTTCGCCGAAAATAGTCTCGTAGAGCGATTCGGCAAACAGCTTGTGCATTTCCTGCGTGGGATGGTTGATGTGGTTGGCGAGAAGTGCCGTGGTGTCCACACCCTCGGCCGCCAGGGCCTTCCATTTGGCGTAGCAGTCGCAGACCGGAATGCCGCGCTCCCCCGCCGCCATGGTGGCCGCCGCGATGTAGGTATCCATTTTGCCTTCGTTTTGGTAGGATGCCGTGGTCTTGGCGTAGCCCTTCAGGCCCTCGGCCGTTTCGTCGGCCACATAGGTGTTGAGCATATTGGGGGTCATGAAGATGCAGTCAAAGCTATTGGCCAGACATTTGTCGAAAATACTCGTCAGCGACTTCAGATAATCCTCCATCGGATAGTTTATGTCGTTGAGGCCGAAGCACACGATCACAAGGTCGGGCTTATGTGTGGTTACGTCGCGCTCAAAATGCTCGTCGGCATAGTTGGCGCGCATACCGCAGAAGGCGGTATTGATGATGTTGACGGGCAAGAAGGCGTGCTTTTGCTGGATCATGAGGCGCAAGCGGTTATGGTACAGCGTGTGGTAATCGAAAAAGCCGTTTACCGCGCCGTGCGAAACGCTGTCGCCGCAGATGACCACGTTAATGGGACCGTGCTCCTCGTAGGTCTTGCTATTGCCCGATGCTAATCTTGCAAGCAAAAAATCTGCCATATTACTTCACCAAGTGGTAAGCAAAGCCACCGATCTCGTCGGCAAGATAGATAAACTTTCTTGCACCCGACGCGTCGAAGGTTGCCGAGTCATAGTCGAACTTCACGCCGCGGCGCTCCAGGTGGTATACGGCGCGGTCTACATTATTGGTTTGGATGGCGATGTGTCCCATGGTGCCTCTGCCTTCCATGGACATGACCTCAAGCGCGGGGCTTGCAAAGGTCGAGGCCGAGCGCTTGTCGGCAGGGAAGGAGAAGAACTTGCCAAGCGTGGCAACCGTCTCGTTCATAGCGCCCTCGTTCTTCGAGTTGATGCCAACGTGCTTGAACTTGAAGCCGAGCATGGTGTCAACGGCCTCGCGGACAAGGTTCTTGATGCCCTCGAAATCGCCGGCGGCGATCATGTCGGGCTTGACCATCCAGCTACCGCCGCAGCAGAGGATCTTGCCGAAGGAGAGGTAGTCGTTTACGTTACCGGGGCCAATGCCGCCCGTGGGCATGAAGGTCACGCCGCCGTAAGGAGCCGACATGGCCTTGATCATAGCGATGCCGCCCGACTGCTCGGCGGGGAAGAATTTCACGGTCTTCAGACCGAGAGACAGTGCCTGCTCGATGCCCGTGGGATTGTTGATGCCGGGCACGATGGGGCAACCCTTTTCCATGCAGTATTTTACGATCTCGGGGTTAAGACCGGGGCTTACGATAAATTTAGCACCCGCCTCGATCGCGTCGTCGACCTGTGCGGTGGTAAGCACGGTGCCGGCACCCACGATCATGTCGGGATATTCCTTGGCGATGATCGAGATGGCCTCCTTAGCGGCAGCGGTGCGGAAGGTGACCTCTGCGCAGGGAAGACCGCCCTCAATAAGCGCCTTGGCAAGCGGAGCGGCGTCCTTCGCGTCATCGATCTTGATAACGGGAACGATACCGATCAGAGAGAGTTCTTTCATGATATCCATGTTTTCTATTCCTCCTGAAAACAAAATTTTTACAAGTATCATTTTACACCTAAAAATGCCAAATGTCAAGACAATGCGCGTATTTTATATTATATAAATTTTGATTTATCGGTGTGTTGCGCAGAGACGCGTGAGAAAAGTTTTGATCCAACTTTTTCAAAAGTTGGCGCGGTCGAGGGCGCGGAGCCCTCGTCGCCTCCGCAGAGGCGAAAGCCTTTTGCGGCATTTCTTTTTTG
>JAZTWS010000110.1:0-8875 GCA_045636005.1 Eubacteriales bacterium
CTGATGATATCCACCACACTTCGTGCGCTGATGATATGCCAAGTCTGCGACTTGGATAAAAAATAAATGCAGAATGTACCCCATTCTGCATTTATTTTTGGTGACCCGTACGGGAATCGAACCCATGTTACAGCCGTGAAAGGGCCGTGTCTTAACCTCTTGACCAACGGGCCATATTCACAAAATGCGGATGAAACATCCGCATTTTGTATTTGGTAGCGGGAATTGGACTTGAACCCATGACCTATCGGGTATGAACCGATTGCTCTAGCCAACTGAGCTATCCCGCCATTTTTGAACGCTCCGATATTATATCACAAAGTTTTGGTCTTGTCAAGAGTTTTTTTGTCTTTTTTGAACTTTTTTTCGTGCAGAAGATGCTCCTTTTTTGGTATTTGTTAAAAAAGCAACAACTTCATTGCATTTCGTTCGTAAAATTTGATATTTTGCCAATGTTTTGAACAAATGGACAGGCTTTGCACCTTGAAAAAAGGGCGCGGGTATGTTATAATATTAAAGATATAAGGCATAGATATCATTTGCAATACATTCCACGGGACTTCTTGGAAGCCCGTGAAAAAGGAGGAGCACTTTGAAATATACATTCAAGGGTGGCGCGCACGTCAGGGAATACAAAAATACTGCGGGCTGTGAGATCGAAAAAATGTCCGCACCCGAAAAGGTATATATTCCCATGTCGCAGCATATTGGCGCGCACTGTAAGCCGATCGTAGCGGTTGGCGATGAAATTACTTACGGCCAGACCATCGGTGTGGTGGAGACGGGGCTTGGTTGTCCCGTTCATGCCAGCGTCTCGGGCAAGGTAATCGGTATTGAGCCGATCAAAAATGCACAGGGTGTTGTTATTCAAACGGTCATTATCGAAAATGACGGGAAATATACCCCCTGTCCCGACATCAAGCCCTATCCGAAGAAGCTTCAGGATACCACGGCCGACGAGCTGGTGGAGATGATCCGTGCGGCAGGCCTTTCGGGCATGGGTGGCGCTACCTTCCCGACCTACGCAAAGCTTGCGGGGGCCGTGGGCAAGGTGGATACGCTGATCATCAACTGCGCCGAGTGCGAGCCCTTTATTACGGCGAACCATCGGCTGATGGTTGAGCTTCCCGAGCTTTTGGTGAAGGGAACCGAGATCCTTCGTCACGCGCTCGGTCTTTCGGACGCGATCATTGCTATTGAGGACAACAAGCTCGACGCGATCGAGGCGGTTCAAAAGACCATAGACGAGCAGGGCGTTCCACAGAAGGTGGCGGTAATGAAGACTAAATATCCGCAGGGTGACGAGAGGCAGATCATGTTTGCCATTCTCGGCAAGGAGCTGCCCGCGGGCAAACTGCCTGCTGACATCGGTTGTGTGCTTTTCAACGCCGAGACAACGACGGCCGTGGCCGTAGCCTTCTACGACGGCACGCCGCTTGTGAAGCGTATCGTTACGGTGGACGGCGACTGCGTGGGCAGACCCAAGAACGTGCTTACGCATATCGGCACCTCCTACCGCGATCTCGTGAATTATTGCGGCGGTCTTGTCAAGGTGCCCAAGAAGCTTGTAAACGGCGGCCCCATGATGGGATTTGCGCAGTGGGATATGGACGGCCCCGTTACGAAGGGTACGTCGGCTATTCTTGTCTTTTCCGAGGAATTTGACGAAAAGCAGTCGCATCCCGAGGAGGCGTGTATCCGTTGCGGTCGGTGCGTGAAAAACTGTCCGATGCATCTGATGCCGAACTATTTGGCACTGTATACCTCGAAGCAAATGTACGATGACGTGCAGAAATTCAACGTAATGAGCTGTGTCGAATGCGGCACCTGCTCGTATAATTGCCCGGGTAATATTCATATCGTGCAGCACATTCGTGTTGCCAAGGGCGTCATCCGTGCCGAGCAGCTTCGCGCCAAGGAAGCGGCCGAGGCGTCGAAAGCAAAATGAAAGGAGATAGGCGATGAAAATCAAAAATGAGATTCCCGTTGGTGTGTGTGAAGCCCCCGAGCTATTGACGGTGCAGCCCTCTCCTCACATCAAAAGCGGCGTTACCACGCAGAAGCTGATGCTTGACGTGATCATAGCGCTCATGCCCGCGTGCCTTTTCGGTGTTTATCAGTTTGGCTGGTCGGCGGCGATCCTTTTGCTCGTTGGCGTGGCCTCGTGTGTTTTCTTTGAATGGGCGGTGCGCAAGATCCTTCGCAGAAAAAGCTCGATCGGTGACCTGTCTGCCGTCGTTACGGGCCTTTTGATCTCGATGAATCTTCCTTCCACGGTTCCGTTTTGGCTTCCCATTATCGGTTCCTTTATTGCTATCGTGGTGGTCAAGCAGCTTTTTGGCGGCATTGGAAAGAACTTTCTCAATCCCGCGCTTGCGGCGCGTGTCTTCCTGTTCCTTTCGTGGTCGGATCAGATGGCAACCTTTACCGTGCCGCGATGGGTCGGTGAGGGAGTGGATGCGGTTGCTTACGCCACGCCGCTTGCCTCTCTTTCGGAGAACGGCACGACGGGGGGAGCCACCATCCTCGATATGTTCCTTGGCAGAACGGGCGGTTGTATCGGTGAGATCTCGGCTCTGCTTTTGATCCTTGGCGGTATTTATCTGATCGTTCGCCGCGTGATTACGTGGCATATTCCCGTTTGCTATATCGGAACGGTTGCGCTCTTTGCGTTGCTGATCCCCGGTGGAAACGGTGCCATGTTCGATTTGAACGCGATGATGATACAACTTTTCTCGGGCGGTCTCATGCTTGGTGCCGTCTTTATGGCGACCGACTACGTGACCTGTCCCATCACCAAGCACGGACGAGTGATCTTTGGTATCGGATGCGGTCTTATCACCGTACTCTTCCGCCGCTACAGCAGTTATCCCGATGGCGCGTCCTTTGCGATCCTCGTGATGAATTCGCTTGTGTGGTATATCGACAGGCTGACAAAGCCCCGTGTGTTCGGAGGTGCAAAGCGTGGAAAATAAGAGTTACATAAAAAGCATGGCGGTCGTTGCCCTAAAGCTTCTTCTGATCTGTGCCGTGGTTGCTGGCGTTGTTTCCTTTGTGTACACCGTGACGCTCGACGCGTATCAGATAAATCTCGACCGCGAGATCCGTCAATCGATGGCCACGGTTTTCGAAATCGGTGAGGACGAGGAGCTTGGCCTTACGGTCTATGATGGCGCTTTGGATGACGATATCAAGGATATTTATACCGTTAGCGTCAACGGCGAAACGGTAGGTTATTGCGTGAACGTGGTCGGCAAGGGCTTTGGCGGTAACATGGATATTATGGTGGGCTATTACCCTGATAAGACCATTCGCGGCGTTTCGATCGTGTCGCACGCCGAGACGCCCGGTGTTGGCTCAAAGGTAAACACCGCGGAGTATCTGTCGCAGTATAACGGACTTACGGACGGACTTACGATCTCCAAGCGTCCCGGAGCCGACATTACGGCAATCTCGGGGGCTACGATCTCCTCGAATGCGGTTCATGCGGCCATTGAGCGAGCAAGTGAAGTGCTTCGTGTACTTCCCGAAGCGTAAAGGAGGGCAGAGATATGAGTAAAAAGAAAACCTTTTTCCGTATGCTGAAGGAAGGCATTCTCGACAACAATCCCGTGCTTGTTCAGCTTCTTGGTATGTGTCCTGTTTTGGCTACTACCACCTCGGTGGAAAATGCACTCGGTATGGGTGCTGCCGCCACGGCGGTGCTGATCTGCTCCAACATTTTTATCTCACTTCTTCGAAAATTCATTCCGTCACAGGTGCGTATTGCGGCGTTTATCGTGATCATTTCTGGCTTCGTTACGGCAGTCGAGCTGATCATGCGCGCGTATTTCTACTCACTGTATCAGGCACTTGGTCTGTTTATTCCGCTGATCGTGGTCAACTGTATCATCTTGGCACGTGCCGAGGCCTTTGCCTCGCGCAACAAGGTCCTTCCCTCGGCGGTAGACGGTATTGCGATGGGTATTGGTTTTACCTTTGCCCTCGTGATCGTTGCCACCATTCGTGAGGTTATAGGTGCAGGTACCTTTATGGGCATTGACATTTTCGGCGGACATTACAGCCCCGTTATGATCATGGTTTCGCCTCCCGGTGCCTTTTTGACGCTCGGTCTCGTGATTGCGGTTGTGCAGAAGATCCGCAATACGATCGAGGACAAAAAGCGCTTGGAGAAGCTGATGAAGGTAGAGCCCAAGAAAAACAACCTGCCGAAACCTGAGAAAAAGGAGGAATTGGTATGAGCTTTGGTGAGATCTTACTTATGATGTTTGGCGCCGTGCTGGTGGAAAACTTCATTTTTGCCAAGTTTTACGGTTGCTGTCCTTTCCTCGGTGTTTCCGAAAAGCCCGATACCGCATTCGGTATGGGTATGGCCGTTACCTTCGTCATTACGCTTTCCAGCGCGGTAACGTGGTTGGTATATCAGCTTTTGGTTCTTTTCCATTTGGAGTATCTGCAGACTATCGCCTTTATTTTGGTGATCGCGGCGCTCGTGCAGTTTATCGAGATGTTCCTTAGAAAGTTTATCCCCTCGCTTTACAGTGCGCTTGGCATCTATCTTCCGCTGATCACCACCAACTGTGCGGTTCTCAGCTCGGCACTTCTCAACATTCAGAACGACTATAATCTGATCGAAGCGATCTGCTTCGGCTTTGCCGCGGCACTTGGTTTTACGCTTGCCATCGTGGTGTTTGCGGGCGTTCGTATGCGCGTGATCACCGCAAGACCGCCGCGAGCCTTCCGCGGATTTCCCATGACGCTGATCGCGGCGGGACTTCTCGCCATGGCCTTTTCGGGCTTTACAAGTCTCAGTTTTTAAGGAGGGAAGAACATGCAATTATCTGACGTTTTATTTCCCGTCCTCATTTTTGCGGGACTTGGTTTAGTCTTTGGTGTACTGCTTGCGGTCGCGGCCAAGATCTTTGAGGTCAAGGTGGACGAAAGAGTGCCGATGGTGCAGGAGTGTCTGCCGGGCGCGAATTGCGGCGGTTGCGGTTATTCGGGTTGCGGTGCGCTTGCCGAGGCCATCGTCAAGGGCGAGGCCAATCCCAACGCCTGTACGGTCGGCGGTGCCGAGGTGGCAAAGAGCATCGGTGCCATTATGGGCGTTGAGGTTACGGAGCGCGAGCGTATGCGCGCGCAGGTCATGTGCTCGGGTACGGCGGAATTCGCCAAGAAAAAGTATATTTACGAGGGCGCGAAGGACTGTATTTCGGCCACCAAGCTGGCGGGCGGCGATAAGCTTTGTCCGAACGGGTGTATCGGCCTTGGCACTTGCGTGGCCTCCTGTCCCTTTGAGGCGATCTCGGTAGTCGAGGGCGTTGCTGTCGTGGACTATAAGAAATGCGAGGGCTGCGGTGTTTGTACGCACGCGTGTCCGAAGGGAATTATTAAGCTGATTCCGTACAACAGTAGGCACTGGGTTGGTTGTATGTCGGTTGAAAAGGGCGCGGTTACAAGAAAACAGTGTGACGTTGGTTGTATCAGCTGCAAGCTTTGTGAGAAGGCTTGTGAGTACGATGCGATCCATGTAAACGGATTTGTGGCGTCGATTGACTACGATAAGTGCGTAGGATGCGATAAGTGTGTGGAAAAATGTCCGCGGCAGATCATTTGGTCGGCCAGCGCGCAGGACGGACACCTGGTCATTCTTCGTGAAAACATTCAGGAATAACACAAAAACCCCGATTCAAAATCGGGGTTTTTCTTGTGAAAAAGGCGATTGCTGTTTGCAATCGCCTTTTTATGAAATTTAACCAATACCCTTGAGAAAGCTTTGGAGCAGGGGACTCTTCGGTGCGCCGAAGACCTCCTCGGGTGTGCCTTGTTCCTCAATGATGCCGCCCGCCATAAAGATGATGTGGTCGGAGACCTGACGTGCGAAATCCATCTCGTGTGTGACCACGATCATGGTACGGCCCTCGTTACGCAGACCTTTGATGACCTTAAGTACCTCGCCCGTAAGCTCGGGGTCGAGCGCGCTCGTCGGCTCGTCGAAGCAGAGAATGTCGGGCTTCATGGCGAGCGCACGCGCGATCGAAACGCGCTGCTGCTGACCACCCGAAAGCTGACAGGGGTACGCGTCCTTTTTCTCAGAGAGACCGACGGCGAGGAGAAGTGCCTCGGCGTTTGTCTCGATCTCTGCAAAGCTTTGCTTGATATCTGCATGGGAAAGCTTTTTGAGCTTGGCCTCTTCCTTGACGCGAAGCTTGGGAGCAAGCGTGAGATTTTCCATGACCGAATACTGCGGAAAGAGATTAAAGGATTGGAAAACGAGTCCAAAACGAAGTCGGCTTTCGCGTATTTCGGCGTTCGATCTTTTCTTATGCTCGGCGGCGTCAAAAATACTGTTGCCGTCCACCGAAATCACACCCGTGTCGGGCGTTTCAAGGAAGTTGAGACAACGCAAAAGTGTAGTCTTTCCGCTTCCCGAGGAACCGATGATCGAAAGCACCTGTCCCTTTTCCAAGGAAAAATCAATACCCTTCAGCACCTCGGTCTTGCCGAAACGCTTGGTTATGTTTTTAACTTCAAGTAATGCCATGTCCGTACCCCCTTACACCTTATAATAGTCGAGCTTTTTCTCGATGAAGCCGAAAAGAAGCGTGAGGATGCCGACGAAGGCAAGATAAAAGACGGCGGTGTAGAACATGGGCCAAATGAGAGCGTGTGCGGTATACTCTTCCGCAACCTTCAGAATTTCCACGACCATAATGACGCGCGCCAATGCCGTATCTTTGACAAGAGTGATGATCTCGTTGGACATCGGGGGAATGATACGCTTGACGACCTGCATAAGAATGACGCGGAAGAAGATCTGCGATTTGGTCATGCCAAGCACTTCGCCTGCCTCGTACTGTCCGCGCGGAATGCCCTCGATGCCGCCTCGGTAAATCTCCGAGAAGTAGCAGGCATAGTTGATAACAAAGGCCACGATGACTGCGTTAAAGCGGGAAAATGCGGGGATATCCCAAAGCAAACGGGGAACGTAGAAGACGACGAAGACTTGAAGCATCAACGGCACGCCGCGAATGATCCAAACGAATACCTTGGTGAGATAAGCGAGAGGCTTAAACTTCGACATGGAACCGAAGGAGATCACCAAACCCAAAGGAAGCGCTAACACGAGTGTTAGCGCAAAAATCAGGCAGGTGTTCTCAAAGCCCTCCAGCAACCGTAAGGTTACCTTTAAAAATGAAGACCAAGTGATAGCCATGTTTATTCCTTTGTTGTGAAAATTACTCGATTACTTCAACGAGCTGAACGACGTTCTCAAAGCCGTACTTCTTGGCAAGGGTGTCGATCGTGCCGTTCTCGAAGAGGGTCTTGATGGCCTCATTTACCTTGGCGGTAAGCTCGGAGCCCTTCTCAAAGCCGATTGCATAAATCTCGGAGGAAAGCTGGATTTCCTCAACGATCATAAGATCGGTGTAGTCGCCCTGACCGCAGATGTTCTTTGCCAAAACGATATCCATAACGGCGAAATCAACGGCGCCCGACTTAACCTCAAGGAAGGCCTTGTTCTGGGCGGGATACTTTTCCATGCTTCCGTTCTCGCCGATCACAGTTGCGGCATAGCTTTCGCCTGCGCTTCCACCCTCAACACCGGCCTTCTTGCCGGCAAGGTCAGCCTCGCTCTTGATAGCGTCCTTGTTGTCAGCCTTGATAACGATGCACTGCTGATTGAGCATGTAGCCGTAAGAGAAGTCAACAAGGTCGGAACGCTTGGTGTCAACGCCGTCGATCTTATCGGTGGAGTTAGCGGTGAAGCCGTTCCAGATGCAGTCGATGGTGCCTGCCTCAAGCTCGGTGTATTTCTGCGTCCAGTCGATTTCCTGGAACTCAACGTTCATGCCGATGAGCTTGCCAACCTCAACTGCGAAGTCAGACTCGAAGCCGGTCCAGTTGCCGTCAGCGTCTTTTTCATTCATGTTTTCGAAGATGGTTACGCCGCAAACGAGAGTGGGCGTTTCCTCCTTATCGCCGCAAGAAGCGAACGCAAAGGTGAGAGAGAGCAGCATAAGAACTGCAAGTGTGAGAGAAAGAATCTTTTTCATTTTGAATGTCTCCTGTTTTTTATTTTTTTGTTTTAACAGTTTACTTTGCTAAAGCGTTATCATGATACCATGATTTTTCCCATTTGTCAAGCGTATTTTTGAAATATTTTATAAAAAAGATGCTTTTTGTTCAACTTGACGGATTTTTTGGAGCTTGCATATCTTTTGTAGCATTTTTCTCGGGATAGGGAAGTGGAAAAAGAAAAATCCTGCACTTGCGTGCAGGATTTTTGGAGCTGGTAATCAGAATCGAACTGATGACCTCGTCATTACCAATGACGTGCTCTACCGACTGAGCCATACCAGCATATTTAGATGGCGGAGAGAGAGGGATTCGAACCCTCGTAAGGGTATTAGCCTTAACACGATTTCCAGTCGTGCGCCTTAGACCAGCTCAGCCATCTCTCCGTGACTTTAATATAATACCACAAAGAAAAGAAAAAATCAAGCCCTTTTTTGAATTTTTTTTAATTTTTTTTATTTTTCTTCATTTCCGATCTCTTTTTGCTTTTTTCTTGACTTTTTTGCATGGTTTGTAATATAATTAAAGAAGAAAAAATAACAAGGAGAAGAAAAATGATCAAACATATCGTATGCTTTAAGCTGAAAAACAACACGCCCGCAGAATGTGAAAAGGCGGCCGAGGTTCTGCGTTCGATGGAGGGAAAGGTTCCGATGCTTCGCGGTATCGAGGTCGGTGTGGATTTTTTGCATTCCGAGCGCTCGTACGACGTGGTGCTTTCGGTTTTGCTGGATGACGAGAAAGCCCTTGATAAGTCGAGGCCAAGCGGTCTTAGGAAGACAAGCTTGTCATACAA